>JAFGIA010000104.1 GCA_016929795.1 Anaerolineae bacterium | reverse complement strand
GTCAGCACCTCGAGCATGCGCTTGCCGCCGATGCGACAGGGCACGCACTTGCCACAGCTCTCTGCGGTGGCAAATTCGAGAAAGAACTTGGCAAACTCGACCATGCACGTGTCTTCGTCGACGACGATCATGCCGCCCGAGCCCATTACGGCGCCGACCTCTTTGAGCGAGTCAAAGTCGACGCGCACGTTCAGGTGCTGGGCCGGGATGCAGCCGCCCAGTGGTCCGCCGGTCTGCACGGCCTTGAAGTGCTTGCCGTTGGGGATGCCGCCGCCGATGTCGAAAATGATCTCGCCCAGCGTGATGCCCATGGGCACCTCGACCAGGCCGGTGTTGTTTACCTTGCCGGTCAGGGCAAAGATGGCCGTGCCCGGCGACCTGGGCGAGCCGATGCCGGCGAACCACTCGGCACCCTTGAGGATGATCTGGGGCACGCTGGCATAGCTCTTGACGTTGTTCAGGTTGGTCGGCTTGCCCCAGAGGCCGACGATCGAGGGATAGGGCGGCCGCGGGCGCGGCTCGCCGCGCTTGCCCTCGATCGAGGCGAGCAGCGCCGTCTCTTCGCCGCACACAAAGGCGCCAGCGCCTTCCTTGACGTGCAGGTGGAAGGAAAAGTCGGTGCCGAGGATGTTGTCGCCCAGCAGGCCATACTCCTCCGCCTTTTCGATGGCGATGAGCAGGCGCTTGATGGCGAGGGGGTATTCGGCGCGGCAGTAGATGTACCCCTCTTTTGCGCCGATGGCATAGCCACACAGCGCCATGCCTTCGAGCAGGCTATGGGGGTCGCCTTCGATGATCGAGCGGTCCATGAACGCGCCGGGGTCGCCCTCGTCGGCGTTGCACACCACGTACTTGACGTCGCCCGCGGCGCGCGCTGTAAACTCCCACTTGAGCCCGGTGAGAAACCCGGCCCCCCCACGCCCGCGCAGCCGCGACGCCTTGACCTCTTCGAACACGTCCTGGGGCGTCATGGTCGACAGTGCCTTGCTCAGCGCCTGGTAGCCGTCGCGGGCGATATATTCTTCAATATCCTCGGGATCGATCATGCCGCAGTTGCGCAGAATGATGCGCAACTGCTTTTTGTAGAAGGGGATCTCGCCGTAGAAGGGCACCGCTTCGTGCGAAGCCGGCTCCTTGTAGGTCAGCTCGGGCACGATGCGGCCCTTGATCAGCGTCTCTTCTACCAGGCGCGGGATATCGTCGCCGTGCACCTGGCAGTAAAAGATGCCCTCGGGGTAGACGATCACGATCGGCCCCATGGCGCAAAAGCCACGGCACCCCGTATGCACCACCTCGACCTCGTCCGCCAGCCCCCGCCGCCCGATCTCGTCGACCAGCAGCCGGTAGGTGTCGTGCGACCCGGAGGCTTCACACCCCGTGCCCCCGCACACCAGGACGTTGGCCCTGTATCTTGTGTCAGTCATCGCTCACTCATCCTCTATTCCTGGCCGATCCCCTCTCTGGGGACGCGGCCCATGGCCCACTCGTCGACCACCCGGCCCTTGACCAGGTGCTCGTCCACCAGGCGCGACACCATGTCGGGATGGACGTTGCAGTAGGTGACGCGCGGCTGGCCTGCCTGCTCGATGTCGACCAGCGGCTCTTTGGAGCACATGCCGATGCACCCCACGGTGGTCACGTTGGCGTCGATCTCGCGCGCCGCGAGTTCTTCCAGAAGGGCGTGCATCGTCTCGCGCGCGCCGGCGGCGATGCCGCACGTGCCCATGCCGACGATGATGCGCGTGCCTGTGCCTGTGCGCACTTGCAGGTCGCGCTGTGCTTGTTCCCGTATTCTCTTCAGGTCCTCAACTGACTTGAGCTTGGGCATTCATTCCTCCCTATTGGGTTGCGAGCATGGGTGCCCGCAGGTGCCGGGCCAGCCCGGCCTCTTCCTCGGTCATGGTGTCGTGCAGCCACGCCCTCAGGGGCGGGTAGGAAAAGGGCACCTCTCCCACCTCGGCACGCACTGCCTCCGAATCGAATTCAAACGTCTCGGCGCCCACGCTATGCCTGTAACAGAGCCGGGTGGACTTGCTGCCCAACAAAAAGGCGAGCAGTGTGCCCGGCATGTCACCCAGCGGCGCGCGGTCGACGTGGCTGTGGCGGAACACAGCCACCACCCTGGTACCACGGCCCGGCTGCGACTCGATCTCCAGGCTGCCGTCGCAGCGGTGTGCAGCGGCGGCAAAGAGCGGCAACCCCAGCCCGACATGGCGCGTGGTGCGCGTCGTGAAAAAGGGATCCTGTGCTCGCCGGGCCGTGTCCGCATCCATGCCGCGGCCATCGTCCTCGACGGTGATGATCAAGCGATCGCCCACCAGATCCTCTTCCACACGCACCCCCACTTCCGTGGCTCCCGCCTCCACTGCGTTCTGCAGCAGATCCAGGATGTGCAGCGACAGCTCGCGCACCCTGCCCCTACTCCAGGCTGTCCACCAGCTTGACCATCGACTCGGGCACCAGGTGGCCCACTACCTTGTCGTCGACCATCGCCACGGGCGCCAGGCCGCACGAGCCGAGGCAGTAGACGACCTCGAAGGTCAGCCGGTAGTCGGGGGTCGTCTCACCCGCCTTGATGCCCAGGTGGTTCTGCACGGTGTCGATGATGCGCGCCGCGCCCTTGACGTGGCACGCCGTGCCGTCGCACATGCGCACGATGTGGCGCCCGCGGCG
>JAFGIA010000103.1 GCA_016929795.1 Anaerolineae bacterium | reverse complement strand
CCAGGCTGCGGTCCAGGCGGATCAGTACATCCGCACCGGCAGCACCGGCAAGCCGGAAAAGCAGTCCATCGACATGGTTCTGCTCACCCTCGAGAATGCCTGCCAGTACACCGAATATGCCCACAACGGCAAAACGAGTTGCCCATAGTTTGGATCGCACCTTGAAAAGTGGCGTTCAGGTTCGGCAGACAGGCTAATCTACCCGGACCACAGTCCAGCGGCCAAAGCGCTGGACTGTGGTCCACCCAAAGCCGTGGTCGCTGATCGTAAGTCTTTTGGATCGTGCGTTGGCGACACTCGTCAACAGGTGGTATAATGCAGCACACTGGGTGTTTTGGGGGTGGGCAGTATGGCGAAAAAACCGCACGTGGTGGTCGTCGGTAGCTTGAATATGGACCTGGTGGTGCACATGCCGGCTATTCCCAGGCCTGGCGAGACGCTCCTGGGAGGGAGGTTCGCGACCTTTCCGGGTGGCAAGGGAGCAAACCAGGCAGTCGCTGCTGCTCGCCTGGGCGCACGTGTCACACTGATCGGCCGCGTTGGTGCCGATTCCTTTGGTCAACAGCTCGTTCACCTTGCTCAAGCAGAGGGGGTTGAGACCGGCCACGTAGTGATAGATCCTGACCAGGCGACAGGCGCGGCGCTGATCACCGTCGATGCCCAGGGGCAGAATAGTATCGCTGTGGCTTCTGGCGCAAACCTGGCCCTGACTGCCCAGGACGTGCGCAGGGCCTGGGAGCAGATCGGAGAAGTAGACCTGGTGGTAATGCCCCTGGAGGTTCCATTGGAAGCGGTCTTTGCGGCTGCGCAGCTCGCCAGGCAGCAGCAGACAAAAGTGATTTTGAATCCGGCACCAGCCCAAGAGCTCGACAACAGCTTGTTGGAGATGGTCGATGTGATTGTGCCCAACGAATGGGAAACAGAATATCTCACGGGCATTGAGATATCTACGGACAAAGACGCCCGCCACGCGGCATCGTCTCTGTTGGCGCGGGGCGTGGGTAGTGTGATCGTGACCTTGGGTGAGCGCGGGGCACTCGTCGTGGAGGGCGGGCCGGACGGACCCATTGCTCATCACCTACCGGCGCACTCGGTTAAAGCCGTAGATAGCACCGCAGCAGGAGACGCCTTTGTGGGGGCATTGGCGACCGGGCTGGGAGAGGGCATGTCTCTGCTGGAGGCAGCGCGATTGGCGAATGCAGCGGCAGCCCTATCGGTTACAGTACGAGGCGCGCAGCCTTCGCTCCCGAAGCGAGTTGATGTCGAGAATTTTCTTGTGCGAGTGTAGAGAGAACAAGGAGCCGATGTCATGAAAAATACAACATTAGCCGTCATTGTCGGGAACCGGGACTTTTTCCCCGATGAGCTAGTAACTGAGGCGAGGCAGGACATCCTGGCGCTCTTGGACGAACTGAGTATTGAGGCGATTCTCCTGGCCGAAGGCGATACCAAGTTGGGGGGCGTCGAGACGTGGGAAGATGCCAGGACGTGTGCCGCATTGTTCAAAGCCAATCAGGACAAGATTGACGGCGTCCTCGTGGTGCTGCCCAACTTTGGCGACGAGAAGGGGATCGCCGACACCATCAAGCTCTCCGGCCTGCACGTGCCGATCCTGGTGCAGGGCTATCCCGACGACCTTGATGAGCTCCATGTAGAACGGCGACGCGACGCTTTTTGCGGCAAGATTTCGGTCTGCAACAACCTGAGCCAGTACGGGTACCCCTACTCGCTCACCGATCTCCACACGGATGTTCCCACGTCAGCATCCTTCAAAGCCGACCTGAAGAAATTCACCGGCGTTTGTCACGTGGTTCGCGGCTTGCAGAACGCTCGCCTCGGCGCGGTCGGCGCGCGGCCGGGGGCGTTCAACACTGTGCGCTACAGCGAGAAACTGCTGCAGGCCTCTGGCATCAGCGTGACCACGGTGGATTTTTCCGAGATGATCGGCCTCGCGGGCAAGGTGGCGGATGGTGATCCCAGGGTCAAGGAACGACTGGAGGCAATCCGGGGTTACATTCCAACAGATGGCGTGCCTTCTCCATCGCTGATCAAGATGGCCAAGCTGGGCATCGTCATCGACGATTGGATGACGGCCAATTCCCTGAACGCCACAGCGCTTCAATGCTGGAATTCGATCCAGGCGAACTATGGCATCAACGTTTGCACGCTGATGAGCATGATGAGCGAAAATCTGATGCCCAGTGCGTGCGAGGTGGACATCACGGGGGTCGCCTCCATGTACGCGCTGCAGCTCGCTTCGGGTAAGCCCAGCGCATTGGTGGATTGGAACAACAACTATGGCGGCGATCCGGACAAGTGCGTGCTGTTCCATTGCGGCAATTGGGCCAGGAGTTTTTTCCAGGAAGTCAAGATGGCCTATGCGGACATTCTCGCCACCACGCTGGGGCCCGAGAACACGTACGGAGCGCTGGCGGGGCGCGTCCCGGCCGGTCCATTGAGCTATGCGCGCATCACGACCGACGACCGGGCGGGCCGGATCAGGACCTACGTGGGGGAGGGCGAGTTCACGGATGACCCACTCCAGACTTTTGGCAGCCGGGCGGTGGTGCACGTCCCTTGTCTGCAGGACCTGATGCGCTACATTTGCAAGAACGGCTACGAACACCACGTCGCCATGAGCGCGTCGGGCTGCGCCGGGATCCTGGCGGAAGCATTCGAGACGTACCTGGGTTGGGACGTTTACCATCATTTAGGCTGATCGAGAGCGTTCAAAGGCTCGCAGTACGACAGCCACGAAGGGCAATATGAGCAAGAATATCGGCTATTCGAAGAATATCTTGGCGATTGACCAGGGGACCACAAACACAAAGGCTCTGCTGGTCGGACCTGCAGGCGATGTCCTGTCCAGAGCATCGGTGCCGACTCCGATCGCTTACCCGCAGCCCGGCTGGGTGGAGCAGGATGCACTGGCGATATGGCGTTGCACCCAAGACGCGATCGACCAATGTCTCAGCCGCGCCCCAGAGCCTGACCTGGCCGCGGTGGCGATCAGCAACCAGCGCGAGACTGCCCTGGTTTGGGAGCGAGCGACCGGGCAGCCTGTCGGACCGTGCGTGGTGTGGCAGTGCCAGCGGACGGCGCCCTTTTGCCAGGAGATCAAGGCGCAGGGGGTCGAGCCGCTGTTGAGAGAGCGGACCGGGCTCCAACTCAATCCGATGTTCTCGGCCAGCAAGATCCGCTGGATACTCGACCACGCGGCGGATGGTGATCGCCGGATGGATGGCCATCGTCGCGCAGAGCTGGGGGAGCTGTGCGCCGGCAATGTAGATGCCTGGCTCCTTTGGAACCTGACAGGGGGGGGCGTGCACGCCACCGACATGACCAACGCCTCCCGCACTCTGCTCCTCAACTTGCACACGCTGGAATGGGATACCAAGGCGCTGGAGATTTTTCGACTGCCGGCGGTTGCACTTCCCGCCATCCGGTCATCGAGCTCTATCTATGGCGAGACGGTTCCGGTTGGCCGTCTGCCAGGGGGCATTCCGGTTGCGAGCCTGATCGGTGACTCACATGCCGCGCTCTTTGGCCAGGGCGGATTCAAGCCCGGCAGCATCAAGACGACCTATGGGACCGGCTCGTCGCTGATGACGCCAACCAGCGATCCGGTCTTTTCCGAGGCGGGCCTGTCGACGACCATTGCCTGGGCACGCGACAGGGCGACCTATGCTCTCGAGGGCAACATCTATGCAACCGGTGCCGCGGTAGACTGGCTCGGCCGGTTGTTGGGTCTGGATGAGCCGGGGCCTGGCGTAGAACGGCTGGCGCGGTCGGTGGAAGACGCAGCAGGCGTCTACTTTGTCCCGGCCCTGGTGGGGCTCGGGGCGCCTCATTGGAGCGAGTCTGCGCAAGGTTTGATCGCCGGCTTGACGCATCATGCCGGTCCGGGCCAACTGGCCCGCGCTACCCTGGATGCCATTGCCTACCAGGTGCGCGACGTGTTCGATGTCATGCAGGCCGAGGCCGGGGCACCAATCCAGACCCTCCTGGCCGATGGAGGAGCCAGTCGCAATGACCTGCTGATGCAGTTCCAGGCGGACGTGATCGGTTGCCCGGTCATGCGTAGTAGATCGACAGACATTGCTCCACTGGGCGCAGCCTTCCTGGCCGGCCTCGCCGTTGGCTTGTGGCACGACCTGGCCGAGATCGAGAGCCTTGTCCCTCCCCGTGATCACTTTGAGCCCAAGATGTCCGTCCAGCGGCGGGAGGCACTCTACGGCGGATGGCAGGAATCTGTTGCGCGCACGGTGATGGATCGCCATAGATGGGTTTGATAAGCCTCTGTAGTTGCGCCAAATTGGTCAGGCGTGGTAAGATATTCATGGATTGGTGATGTGGAGGCACAGTCGCGGTGGCACGTATTGACGAATTACGGTTAATGACCAGGGTAGCGCGCATGTATTACGAACAAGACATGCGCCAGTCCGAAATCGCCGAGAAACTAGATCTCTCTCAGGCGACAGTTTCACGTCTCGTGAAGCGCGCTCACCGAGAAAAGATCGTGCGCATCACAGTCAGCGTGCCGAATGGTATACACTCCGAGCTCGAGGATGCACTCAACTCCAGGTATGATCTGCGACATGCCGTGGTGGTCGATTGCGTTGACCCCGAGAATGAAGAAGAGATACTCAACAATCTGGGCGCTGCGGCCGCCCACTTTTTGGAAACGACCATCGAGAAGAACGAGTGCATCGGCATTTCTTCCTGGAGCGCCACGCTGCTGGCGATGGTGAACGCCATGCACCAGATTCCGAAGGCGATGAGCGCGCAGGTTGTGCAGATCCTGGGTGGCGCGAGCGAGTCGTCAGCGAAAACGCAGGCGATTTATCTGGCTAGCCAGTTAGCAGACTTGGTGCGAGGGGAAGTAACGTTCTTGAGAGCGCCGGTCGTCGTCGGCTCAGAGGAAGCGCGGGACATCCTGTTAAACGATCCCTACGTCGCCGAGACCGTGAGTCTGTTTGACGAGATCACGCTGGCCCTGGTGGGCATCGGCGCAATTGACCCTTCCCCTTTGCTGGCCAGCAGTGGTAATCTCTACTCGGCAGCAGAGCTGGCCGTACTCCGCGAGCATGGAGCCGTAGGAGACGTGCTTCTCCACTTCTTTGACCGCCAGGGCCGGCCTGTCAACACGCATCTGGACAATCGCGTGATCGGCATGAGTCTCGACCAACTCAAACGGGTAAAGCGCAGAGTGGGCATTGCCGGAGGCCGGCGCAAGCACGAAGCGATTCGGGGTGCCGTGCTGGGTGGCCAGGTGAACGTGCTGATCACCGACCGGTTCACGGCTGAAGAACTTGTCCGCAGCTAGAGGAATAATAGCACATTCCGCCTGGTCAGTTCATTGTCTTCCAGAGGATCGAGATCCGCGAGTAGCCTCTGCCTGATTCACCGTCAGCCGCGCTGCGAGACCATACAAGTTTATGGGGTTGTGACAGTTGCCACAAGTGGATGATGGGAGCCAAGGGCGCGGGGTGCAGCACCTGCTGGAGCCGTTGGTGGTGAGCTGGGGATGGCAGCCGGAGACGAACACGCTGCTGTCGCTGGACAGCGACGGCAAGTCGGCGTCGCCGTTTATCCTTGAGCAGGAATGGCAGGGGACGAGGGATATCTCGGCGTACCTGTCGGTGCCGGCGGCGATCCAGTTCCAGGCTGAGCACGATTGGCCGAGCGTGCGGGCGCGATGTCACGAGTTGTTGAGGGAACTGCGCGCTGTGCCCTTCCTGAAGCCGACCTGTCCTGACTCGACCGAGTGGTACGCGCAGATGGCGACGTTCGAGCTGCCTCTGTGTGACGCGGGAGAACTGAAGCGGCGGCTGTACGGCGAGTATCGGGTCGAGGTGCCGATCCTGTCGTGGGGGGGGAGGCAGTTGGTGCGGGTGTCGGTGCAGGGGTATAATACGCGGGAGGATGTGGTGGCGCTGGTGGAGGCGCTGGCGGCGTTGCTGCAGGAACTCACACGCTAACGTTTATTTACCCAGAACCTCGTGCAACAGGCGCTCTG
>JAFGIA010000102.1 GCA_016929795.1 Anaerolineae bacterium | reverse complement strand
TGAGTGTTGCCTATGCCCAGTCCAGCAGCCAAAAAGAGCCTATTCCTTTGTCAAAGTGCCACTTGACTTTTTACCGCATGTCTTGAACAAGTATCCGATGCTGAACTTTCGTAGGGGCGCAGCACCGCTGCGCCCTTGGCCTGACAAACGTCTGGCCCTGCCACACCCATCCGCCAGAAAAAAAAGCCCCGACCTGTCGGTCAGGGTTCCTTTCCAGCGAAAACCCCTTGCCTGTCCGGCAAGGGGCGGTTCATGGTAATTTTACCATGCGCCTACCCCCTTTCCGCGAAGGTTCGCAGAGCGCGACCGCGGCGGGCGTCCTGACTCGGCGTTACGGCTGGCGTTTCGCCTTACAGTTGCGGGACAGTGCCGGACTCGGCGTGGGTGCACGCCCCACCGGCTTCCCCCTTTAGACCCCGCGCATCCGGGCAACGGGGTACCACGATCGGTGCGTATTCAATTGCTGGTGACAGTATAACACACGCACAGGGGAGTGTCAAGGTAGATTGGTGGATTGGCGCGGTTTGTTGCAAAGTCAGGGAGACGCCGGACCAACGAGCCGCGTAACACAATCCTCTGAATTGTGCAGCCTCGCAATCCAGAGGCTTCGGTACACACGGGGCGTCCCGTACCGTTGTCAACCTACAATGCAAGAGCCCTGGTAGATTGGTAGATTGGGACGGACCAGGCCGGCAATCTACCATTCGTGACCGCACGCGAGTGGATCGCGCGGTTTTTACGACGTTCGTACGACGCCCGTGTGCTATACTGGGTGCGCTGGCCAGCTCTTGACCGGCACCTATGCCTCGTCTCGCGTTCACCACATGCAGATCCAGCGGCCGACTGGCCAAGATCACCGCGGAAAGGGAACTGCAATAAAGCGCACACTGTCGACCTGGCTCGTGTTGGCCCTGGTGTTGGCCGTTCTGCGGCCCTCTATGGTAGGGGTAGAGGGCGGCGAATTGTCCTCTGCCCAGGAGCCGCCGGAAGTGCGGCATTTTACCCCCGGTGGGGTCGAGGTGCCGGTCATCCGCGGGCTGCCGGCGCGCCCCGCCCGGCAGTACCCCATCCCCTACCACCGTCCCGGACAGCAGGCCAAGACGGCCCTGACCAACGCCGAGAACCTGGCGCAGGCGTACGGGGTGAGCGAGCCGCTGACCATGACCACGGCCCTGGAGCTGGGTGTCCTGGACGTTCCGTTCCAGGGGAACCATGTCATGGTGAACTGGGATCAGATCTTGATGGTCGGCCCGCCGGCCGGCGCCAGCTATGTTCAGGCGACGGGCCTGCAAGCGGCAGCGTTGATCACGACCAGCCCGCAGCTTTCCGCCCCTGTCCCGCTGCCCGGCGTCTGGCAAGAACCGGCGTGGCCTGACCAGGGCGCAGGGGCCGTGGTGGCCGGCCTCAACGGCGATGGCTGGGATGAATCGATCGCGATCTATAACGACGACGCGACCCCGCACAAGTGCCTCATCGCCGTGGGCAGCATGGGGGATCTGGCCGGACGGGTGACGTCAGCACCGGCCGTGGCCCTTTTTTCCGAAGGGGGCGTGGACAAGCTGCGCGCGGCGGTGCAGGGCTATGATGGTGGCCTCTGGATCAACACCTATGACGGTGCGTGGGGGACATGGTCGCCCCTGGGCGGCAACCCGTCCTCGGCGCCCGCGGTGGCGGGGGGCGCGGGCGTGGCGGACGTCTATTACCTGGACACCGGCGGCGAGCTGCTGCGCATCGACACGGTGAACGGGCTCACGGAAACGGAAACCCTGGGCGCGCCGCCCGGAATCGGCCTGACCCTCGATCCGGCGGCGGCACAGTGGGGCACGCGCACCGACGTCTTTGTGCGGCGGGCCGACAACGCCCTCTGGCACCGCGCGCGCCAGGGCGGCGCCTGGAGCGCGTGGGAGAGCCTGGGCGGCTTTCTCACCTCTTCTCCCGCCGCGGCGTGGTCGAGCAGCAGCCGGCTGGACGTGGTGGCCCGCGGCTACGATGGGGCGCTGTGGCAGCGCACCTACAACGGCGGAGCCGAGCTGGCCCTCGGCACCCGCCGCGTTGAGCTGACGCGCGGCACCGGCCGGCTGCACGTGATTGTGGCGCAGAGCCTGGGGCTGGCGGTGGTGTTCGGTGCGGTGTTGGCACTCATGGCGGGTGCTTCGCTCGTGATTGGTGCTCGCCTGGCCGGTGTGTGGTATCTGCTGCCGGCGGTCACCTTTCTCATCACCGGTTTGCTCGGTACCGGGGCCTACATCGCCGCGGTCCAGGTGGGCGGTGCCCTGACCCGCTCGTCGGGCGGCGCATTGCTATTTGGTATCGGCTTTCTCGCCGTCGACTGGGTGTTCCTCCTCGCGCCCACGATCAGCGCCAGCCCGGGTCTGCTGGGGGATCTATCACCCTATTCCCCCGGCGCGTGCATCCTGGCGGCCGCATCGTGGGGCCGGATGGACACGATCGCCTATGGCTGGCAGTTGATCGACCTGGCTCCAGCGCTGCTCCTCCTTTTCGCCTACGCCGTGCTCGGACACCTCCTGGCCGTCGCAATAGCGTATTCGCGCGACGCGTGATGCAGGAAAAGTGGAAGGATGGAAGGCTAGAGGGCTGCACATCTTCAGCCTTCCAGCCTTCCAACCTCACAATCCCCCAATCTTTGCCGCCCGCCTATTTTGGTTTATAATCGCATCAGAACTTGAAGCAAGGGGGCACGGGCGGTGAAAGTAACAGACGTCGAACAGGTCAAGAAACAGGTTCGCAAGCTCGCCGCGGGGCGCGTGCTTGCCGGCGAGGCTGCCG
>JAFGIA010000101.1 GCA_016929795.1 Anaerolineae bacterium | reverse complement strand
TCGCGCATCCTGGCCGTCATCTTTAACTCGATCCCCGGCTTCTGGCTGAGCCTGATCGTCATCCTCCTGTTCGCGGTCCAGTTCCGCGAGTGGGGCCTGCCGGCGATCGCCTCGGGCGGGATGTATACCCTCACCCCCAGCGGCGAGGGCAGGATCGACATCCTCGACCGGATTGCGCACCTGCTGCCGCCGGCGCTCATTCTAGCCACCGGGCCGATTGCCACCGTGTCGCGCCTGATGCGCACGCAGGTGCTCGAGGTGACGCGCCAGGACTATATCCGCACGGCGCGGGCCAAGGGCCTGTCGGAGATGGGGGTCTACTTCCGGCATGCAGTGCGCAACGCGCTCATCCCACTGGCAACCGTGCTCGGACCGACGCTGACCGGCCTGGTGGGTGGGGCCGTGATTACTGAGACGGTGTGGTCGTGGCCCGGGCTGGGGCGCCTGTTTGTCACCGCGAACTTCCAACGCGATTATCCCGTCATCCTGGCCGGGTTCGTGATCGGCGCCATCGGCGTCATCATCGGCAACCTGATCTCCGACATGCTGTACGGGGTGATCGATCCGCGCGTACGCCTGAGCTAGGGGAAAGGGCATATCCAATGACTCAATCAAAACAACAGGCTGTGTGGACCGCCACCGAGCGCATCAAACGGCGCCAGCTCACCACTGACCTGGCCCGCGAGCCCGTGGGCTACTGGCAGTCGGTGTGGATCACGCTGCGCCGCGACAAGCTGACGATGGCCGCATTGACCGTGCTGTTCGTCATCGCTCTCTTTTGCTTCGTCCTTGCCGGGCCGATCACCAACGCACTGAACATCGACCCGAACGACACAGATCCACTTATCCAGTTCGAGGGTCCGAGCGCCGAGCATCCCCTCGGTGTGGACCAGGTCGGCCGCGACCAGCTCGCCCGCCTGCTCTATGGTGGACGCGTGTCGATCGGCATCGGCTTTTTCGCCGCGTTCATCATCATGACCCTCGGCTTGACCATCGGGAGCATCGCCGGCTTTTTCGGCGGCGTGGTCGACGACCTGATCATGTGGTTCATCAACACCCTCAACTCGATCCCCTTCATCCTCCTCCTGCTGATCATCTCGCTCCTCTTCAAGCCGAACGCGTTCACGCTGACGGTCTTTATCGGGCTGGTGAGCTGGACCGACGTGTCGCGCATCGTGCGCGGACAGGTGTTCCAGGTAAAGCAGATGGAGTACATCACGGCCGCGCGCGCACTGGGCGTGCGCACTTCAAAGATCATCATCGGCCACGTGCTGCCCAATGTCATTCCGGTGGCCATCATCTTTGCTGCCCAGGTCATCGGCGGGGTCATTCTGTTCGAGTCAGCCCTCAGCTTTCTCGGGTTGGGGGTACAGCCACCCACGGCCACATGGGGCAATATGCTCAACAAAGCCACGTCCTACTTTAGCCTTGGTCCCCACCTGGTGATCTGGCCCGGGTTGCTCATCAGCATCACGGTCCTTTGCCTTTACATCATTGGCGACGGCCTGCGCGACGCCCTCGATCCCACGATGCGAGGCGCGCGTTAGCCCGAGCCAAGTCCTGGAGAGAGCGGCCCCAGGGTCTCACCCCTGGGGTCGCTTTTTTGTGCTCGGAGACGGCAAGAGCGATCTCTAGCCGATCCAATACACCCAATGCGCGCCGGCCTGCTGCGCACCATTCGCCAGCCGCCTGTCCGCCGTCCAGAACTCGATCCCTTCCTGCTCGGCGAGTGCCAGATAGTGCGCGTCGTAGGCCTTGGAGTGCCCAAGGCGGTCAGCCCAGCTCAAGGCTCGCCCGTGCAGCTCGGGTGTAGGCATCGAGCAGCAGATGTCGAGGGCCAGGATCGTGTTAATCGCTTCCACAGCAAGATCCGTCGTCTGCGTATGTGTCAAGCAACAGAGCGTCGTTGCCGGGGGCAAGCGCGCATCAACTGCCGGCGGAAGACCTTGACAAATGGGGACAGAGGGGGTATAATATTGACTGACTGATTAGTCAGTCTAGAGGCACGGATGGGGGGACGATGAGCGAGGAGCCAACAAGGCGCGAGCAGCAGAAGGAGGCGCGGCGCAAGCAGATCCTGAAGTCGGCGCTGGCGACCTTTAGCGAGAAGGGGTTCAACGCGGCGAACGTGTCGGACGTGGCCGCACGGGCCGGGGTGAGCCAGGGCACAATCTATTGGTATTTCGAGAGCAAGGAAGAGCTGCTCATGCAGGCGCTGCTGTCGATTTTTGACGAGATGGGCGAGGGTGCGCTGGACGCGGTGATGCAATGCGAGACGGCAGCGGACAAGGTGCGCGCCCTGGGGCGCATCATGGTCGGGGTGATGGCCCAGATCGAAGGCGTCTTTCCCCTCTTTATGGAGTACTGGGCCTCGAGCGCGCGCCGCGAGGAGGTGGGCGAGATCTGGGGCAGCATCCTCGTCGAGTACAAGGACCTGATCGTCGGGATCATTGAACAGGGGATCCGGCGCGGCGAGTTCAGGCCGGTGGACGCAGACCGGCTGGTGTGGGCGATGCTGGCGGCGTACGACGGGCTGGCGGCATACGATATGTTTCTGCCGGCTCTCGACCTGGCCCAGATCAGCGAGACGTTCATCGAGACACTCCTGACGGGGTTGATCGTCCAGCAGCCACCGGGCCACGCTCCCGGCCAATCCGTGGCCGGAACGGAGCGGGAGAGCGAGCAATTGGAAGGGTAGGAGTAGAGCAATCTGCAGCCGAGTGTAAGGAGGCGCATTATGACAAAAGAAGTAGAAGTCCAATTCCAGGACGTGGTCGAGACGGACCAGACGAGACAACTTCAGGTCCAGTTCCAGAACGTCAGCAAAACCTACCAGATGGGCGAGGTGGAGGTGCACGCACTGCGCGGCCTCGACCTGGCCGTGCGCGAAGGTGAGTTCCTGGTCATCGTCGGCCCGTCGGGATCGGGCAAGACCACGACGCTGAACCTGATCGGTGGGCTCGACTCACCGACCAGCGGCCGCCTGATTGTCGCCGGCAACGACATCTCGGGGTACGATGAGCAGGCGCTGACCGCCTACCGTCGCGACGAGATCGGCTTTATCTTCCAGTTCTTTAACCTCCTGCCGACCCTGACCGCCGCCGAGAATGTCGAGTTTGCCCTTGAACTGGTGGAAAAGGATGGTCGCCTGGTGCGCCGCCGGGCGCTCGACCTGCTCGACAAAGTGGGGCTGGCAGAGCGCGCGGACCACTTTCCCAGCCAGCTTTCGGGTGGAGAGCAGCAGCGGGTGGCGATCGCGCGCGCGCTGGCCAAGGACCCGCTGATCCTGCTGGCCGACGAGCCAACGGGCAACCTCGACTATCGCATGGGCCAGAAGGTGCTGCGCGTGATGCAGGACCTGAACCAGAAGGAAGGGCGGACGGTGATCCTGGTGACCCACAACACGGCCATCGGCCCGATGGGCCACAGGGTGGTGCACCTGCACGACGGGCAGGTGGCACGCGTCGAGGTGCACGAGCAGCCGGCTGACGCAGAACAGATCGAGTGGTGAGCCATGAACAAGATAACCCTCAAGCTATGGCGCGACATTCTCCAGCAAAAGTGGCAGTTCACGGCGCTGGTAGTTGTCATCCTGCTCGGCGTGCTGAGCTATGGCGGCATGATGGGCATGATCGACGATGTGGAAGCATCACTCGAGCGCACGCTCGACGAGCTGCGCTTCCACGATTTCGTGGTCACGCTGCAGGACATGGCGCCCGAGCGCGTGGTGCAGGATGCGGCGGGCGTGGACAACGTGCAGGCGGCGATGGGGCGGTTCGTGATAGACACGGGCCTCTATCTCGGCGAGGAGAACCAGGGCCACGCCAGGCTGGTGGGCATGCCGGTGGGCGAGCAGTCGCCCGTCAACCAGCTCTACATCCAGGAGGGGCGGGCTCTGCAAGAGGGCGATGGGATGGTCGCCGTCGTGGATCACCACCTGGCAGAGTATTACGACTATGGCCCTGGCACACTGCTGCAGCCGATCGTAAACGGGGAGCGAGTGGACGTCGAGATCGTCGGCGTGGCAGTGAGCCCCGAGTACCTGATGGCGGTGGCGTCGGCGGAGAACGTGCTGCCGCAGCCGAGCAGTTTTGCCGTGCTCTTTATGCCGCAGGATGTGGTGCAGCGCCTGTTTGGGGCCGAAGGGCAGATCAACGAACTGAACATCCGTGCAGCGGATCGGACGGCTGACGCCGTCGAGCGGACCATTGCCGGCGTCGAGCAGGCGCTGGGCGATGTGCAGGTGCGGTCGGTGGTGGAACGTGCCGACAACCCATCTTATAACCTGCTGCGGCTGGACCTGGAGGGCGGGCGCGAGATGATGGCCATGGTGCCGTCGATGTTCGTGGTCATTGCCGCCATGTCGATCTATGTGCTGCTGAGCAGGATGGTGCAGGCGCAGCGGCCGCAGATCGGCATCCTGAAGGCGCTGGGCTACAGCCGGTGGGCCGTGATGCGCTACTACCTGCTCTACGCCGCATTAATCGCAGTGATCGGCTCGACGATCGGGTTTGTCCTGAGCTACCCGGTAGGGCAGGGATTCGCCGGGGCATACGCAGCCGAGTTCGGGCTGCCCTTCGTCACTGCCCGGTTTCACGTAGAGTCGGCCCTGACGGCGATCGGCCTCAACCTGGTTGTGGCCCTCTTGGCCGCGCTCTTTCCCGCCTGGGCGTCGGCGCGCATTCCGCCAGCGCAGGCGATGCGCTTCGACCCAGCGGTGGCGCATGTGCGCGGGTCGGTGCCGTGGCTGGAGCGGGTCCTGGGCGTCGTCTTGCCTCTGCGCACCAGCACCAAAATCGCCCTGCGCAATCTCTTTCGCAACCCACGACGCACGCTGACCACCACCCTCGGCTTTGTCTTTGCATTCATCGTGCTGCTCGCGTGTTGGGCAATGTTCGACGGCATGGGCTATATGATGGAAGTGCAGTTCGAGCAAACGGACCGATGGGACGTACAGGCCCTCTTTTCGCAGCCCAAGCCCGCGGCACTGATGGAGCAGATCGCGGACTGGCCCGGGGTGGAAGTGGTCGAGCCGTCGATCCAGATGCCGGTGACGATCGAGGCGGGGGAGGAGAGTCACGACACGTTCCTGGTGGCGCTGACGCCAGGCAGCACGCTGCACACGTTCCAGCTACCAAAGGGGAAAAATGGTACGGACGTGCTGGCGCCGGGGCACGCGCTCCTTTCGTCGAACGTCGCCGAGCAGTGGGGGATCGAGACGGGCGACCAGATCACGCTCCAGACGCCGCTGGGCGACAGGCAGGTGATCGCCGATGCGAGCAACAAGGAGGTGATGAGCTCCGCCGTGTACGTAAGCCTCGACTGGGTTCGGGAAGAGATACCCGGGGGACAGGCGCTGTTCAATGCGCTCTGGCTGAAGGTGGACCCGGACCAGCGGGCAGATGTACGCCGGATGTTGTACAACGTGCCAGGGGCGGCCAGTGTGGACTTGAAGGAGCAGATCGCCGAGGGGTGGCAGGCGCTGATGGGGTTGTACTATGTGATGATGGGGATGTTCCTCCTCTTTGCGCTGGTGATCGCCGCGGCTGTCATTTTCAACACAATGACGGTCAACGTCATGGAGCGGCAGCGCGAGATCGCGACGATGCGCGCCCTGGGGCAGAGCCGGGGCCGGCTGAGGGCCATGATCACGCTGGAGAACGTGCTGGTGGGGCTGCTGGCGTTGGTGCCAGGGCTGGGGATCGGGGTAGGGGCGACCTACTACCTGTTCCAGGTGTTCAGCGGGTCGGCCGATTTCTACCTGCCTTTCTACATCGCGCCGCAGACGTACGTGATCGTGACGGCGCTCATCTTTGCCACGGCGCTCCTGTCTCAGATCCCCGCATTGCGGCGTGCGAACCGGATGGACCTGGCCGAGGCCACGAAAGTGATGACCTGACCCGGCTATCTACGGCGAGGCGCCAATCGTCACATCTACCTGCTCCATCACAATGTCCGGCTCATTCCAGCCCTTGGTGTCCATGAGGGGCTGGAAAACGCGCCGGAAACGGAGCTCGGCAGCCACGGTCACCGGGCCACCCCCAGCCGGCGCCCCAAAGAGGTAGGCTGAGCGGTCGCTGCCCAGCGCCGGGATGCGGTTGTCGGCGGCGATGAGCGCCTGCTTCCAATAGCTGACCACCGGCGCCTCGCCGCTCTGCACGTCGCGCAGCACCCTGGCATAGGCCTTGCCCGGCAGCCCGGCCTGGGCGCCACCCCACGCCGGCACGACGGGCCCGTCGTGCAGCGGCAGCGCTTGCCCCATCCCATCCTCGGCGGCGACCGTCAGGATCAGGTGCCGGCCCGGAAAGTCGGTTGGCACGTGATGACCGGCCGCGGTGTTGGTGATCGTCACCATCACCGACACCATTTCGCCCACCTGCACCACATCGAGCGTCATCGTCACCGTATTGTGCAGCAGTTCGAGGCTCCTGGCGCCCAGATCGAGGTGGGAGGGGATGGTATCGGGCGGATGCGGCAGGCCGCCCACCTCGGGCAGGGCAAAGTAGCTGTCGCCATTGGGCGGCATGTGGCAATCCTGGCAGGTAACCCCCGCGGCAGCGTAGGGGCTGGCCAGCCACTCCTCGTACGATTCATAGATCGGCGTGCCCCAGAAGCTGAACTGGTGGCAAGGAGCGCAGTACCGGCTCTCGCTCATGGCCGGCAGATAGGTGTCGGGATCGTGGATGTCGTCATAGGGGCCGAAAAAGATGTCGTCGCCGGGCGGCGGACGCAGGACGCGCGTGCTCTGGGCACCGGGCACGTTGGAGTACACCGAATCTGTGGCCGGGTTCAGGTACACCCCACCGATCTTGTGGCAATAGTCGCAGTGAATGCCGGCCGTGATCACGTCGCGCGCGTCGTTCATGTTCGTGGTCAGGTAGCCGTCCACGCCCCAGCCTGGCGCGTGGCAACTGGCGCACGTGCCCACCGTGCCAGGGAAATCGTTCAGGTAGCCGGGCCCGGCCGGCACGGTGCCGGTCAGGTCGGTGCCGTTGTAGAGGCTGAAGAAGCGTGG
>JAFGIA010000100.1 GCA_016929795.1 Anaerolineae bacterium | reverse complement strand
GCGAACACCGCCAAGCGCGCCAGGAGGTGCTGCTCCCCGGCGGGCAGCAGGCGAACGCTCCAGTCGATCGTGTCGCGCAGCGTCCGCTGTCTCGCGGGCAGGTCGCGGGCGCCCCCGGTGAGCAGCGACAGCCTGTTGGAGAGCTGGGCTTGTATCGCGGCGACCGGGATCTCTCCGCAGCGCGCCGCGGCAAGCTCGATGGCCAGCGGCAGACCGTCGAGGTGAGTGCAGATTCCGGCGACGACGTCCGCATTCTCGTGGCCGAGAGCAAAACCTGGCTGCACGGCCTGCGCCCTGTCGACAAAGAGGGCGATCGCGGGCGAGCGCAGGTACGGTTCGGGCTCAAAGACACGGTCCACGGGCGCGGCATGACCGGCAGCGGGAAGCTCGGGCATGGCCAGCGGCAGCACAGGCACCCGCCGCTCGCCTCGCAGGTTGAGCGGCTCACGGCTGGTAACCACCACTTTGAGACCAGTGCACGCCGCCAGCAGCTCGCCCACAAAGGGAGCCGCCTCCATCACCGGCTCAAAACTGTCGAGCAGCAGCAGCATCTCCTTCTGCCTCAGCTCCTCCAGCAGCCGGGCCGGTAGATCGAGGCCGCCCTCGACAGAGACGCCAAGGGTGCCGGCAACGGCAGGCGCGACGAGATCCACCGACGGCAAAGTGGCAAGAGACACGAAATAGACGCCGTCAGAGAAGGCGCCTGTCGCATCGCGTGTGGCACGCGCCGCGGCTTCGAGGGCCAAGCGCGTCTTGCCGACGCCGCCCGGCCCGGTGAGGGTCAGCAGCCGGGCATCGCCGTCGAGAAGGTGCGCGATCTGCTCCAGCTCCCGCTGTCTGCCGAGAAAAGAGGTTACCGGAGCGGGCAGGTTGTTGGGCCGGGGCGCCCCGGCCGCGCGGATACGGCGATAGAGGGCCATCGTCTCGTCCGATGGCTCGATCCCCAGCTCGCTGGCCAGCGCCCGGCTGCACACCTCGTACTGCGCCAGGGCGGCACTGCGCTGCCCGGCCCGCGCCAGCAGCCACATCAACTGGCGATGCGTCTCTTCCTGCCACGGTGCCAGGGTGAGCAGCAGCCGTACGTAGCCGGTCGCCTCGGCGTACTGCCCCTGTCGCACGTGGTAGGCGGACAGCAGGTCGAGTGCCTGCCCGGCCAGGAGCCGCAGCCGCTCCCGCTGCGCCGCCATCCACTCCTCGAATTCAATGGCATCGCGCACGTGGAACCCCTCCAACAGGTCGCCTCGATAGAGATCGACTGCCCGGCTCAACGCGGCGGCGTCGGCAGGCGAGGACAGCTCCAGTCGATTGTTGTACTTGGTTACCTCGTCCTGAAACAGATCTACGTCGAGCCAATAGGGGCTGGACCGATCGAAGGCGATCGTGTGGCCGGCGACGACGAGGTGGGCGCCGGCGAGCTGACGCAGATTGTGCAATGCTTTGCGCAGGCTGCCCAGCGCTTCCGCCTCGGGCCAGTCACCCCACAGCAGGCCGGCGAGCGCCTGTCGAAAGTGGGGCCGGCCGGTGACGGCCAGGTAGCAGAGGAGTGCCGGCACCTTGGCCGACACAAAACCAGACACAGGCGTTCCACCCCGCGTGACTTGCAGGTCTCCCAGCAGCGACAGCCGCAACTCTTCCACCGTCGTAGATCCTCTCTCGAACGCGATTGCGAATAGGAGGAATGAACCGCTCGCTCGGAGGTCCCGTGCACGCTGAAAGGACGATCAGGACCGGGCACACTGGCGAATTCACGATTTCGGAACGCCGAGCCGGGTATAATTCTATGCAAAAGTCCGGCTTTGGCAAATCGCCAGGGCGGCGGAAAAGCACAACCAAGCACAGGGAGAAGCAGCGATGCTCAAGCGCCCGCGCCGCTACTACTCGTATCTGCTCCGATTTTGGCAAGAATGCCCCACGTCGGGCAACCCTGTCTGGCACTTTAGCCTGGAAGACCCGCTTACAGGCCGGAGCCAGGGTTTTGCCAGTCTGGGGTCCTTCCTGGCGTATCTACGGGCCGAGATGGACGTTGACGTTTCTCAACACGAGGGCGAAGGAGAAGGAGTATGACCTGAGAGCGCACGCGCAAGACGATGAACCCTCAAAGAAACACACTTGACTCAAGGGAGACATGCTATGAACCGGCAACACGTATTGATTGGCTTTTTGATCGTGGCCTTGACCCTGGCCGTCGTTCCCCATCCACTTCCCGCACAGGCTGCGACGCCTGCCCGGCCCGCGGCTTATTTCGATGGTGACAGGTACGACGACCTGGTGATCGGCGTGCCCTACGAAGGCGTGGAGGACGCTGCCAACGCGGGCCTCGTCCACGCCCTCTATGGTGCCGCAGGCGGTGGGTTAAGCGCGGACGGCAGCCAGGTATGGCATCAGGACCTGCCCGGCGTGCTGGAAACGTCAGAAGCCGGCGATGAGTTTGGGTTTGCCCTGGCGGTCGCCGACTTTGATGGCGATTCCTTCCTAGACCTGGCGGTGGGGGTACACGGCGATGCGGTGGGCTTTATCCCAACTGCCGGCACAGTCCACGTCTTTTACGGGACGGCCGCAGGGCTGTCGGCCAACCGAAACCAGCTATGGCACCAGGCCTCCCCAGGCATCGAGGATGATGTCGAGGCCGACGACCGCTTTGGATGGAGCTTGACCGCCGGCGATTTCGACGGGGATGGTTACGGCGATCTGGCCGTCGGCGTGCTCTGGGAAGATGTCGGCACTCCTCTGGTTGAAAACGCGGGCGCGGTGCACGTAATCTATGGTTCACCCGATGGTCTAACCGCCGTCGGGAACCAGGTTTGGTACGAGGGGCAGAACAGCGTGCTGGGTAGCCCCATGGCAAACGATCAGTTCGGACAGGCCCTGGGTGTGGGGGATTTCGATGGCGACGGCCACGACGATCTGGTCATCGGCACGCCCTTGAATGACCTGAGCGGCTGGGCAGATAGCGGCACCGTGCACATCCTCTACGGCTCCGACGACGGCTTGACGGCCAACTGGGATTCTCGATGGCACCAGGGCTACGCTGGCCTCGCCGATACCTACGAGACAGGTGACCGCTTTGGACAGGCGCTCGCCACGGGCGACATGAACTGTGACGGCTACGACGACCTGGCCGTGGGCGTGCCCTATGAGGACGTGGGCATCCCGGCTGTGGAAAATGCAGGTGCCGTGCACTTGATCTATGGATCGGCCACCGGCCTGACTGTCGCCGGCAACTGGCTGCACTACGAGCCCAGCGCCGGCCCCGTGGCACCAGAGCCCCACGACAACCTGGGCTGGTCGCTGGCCAGCGGCGACTTTGACGGCAACGGGTTCACCGACGTGGCCGCCGGCATGCCCGGGGAGGAGAACGATGAAGCAAAAAACAACGCGGGTGCCGTGCAGATCGTCTACTTTTCCCACACACCGGTCGTGATCCAGTTGTGGGACCAGGACGACACAGGGGTTCAGGACGTGGCCGAGGCGGGTGACGGCTTTGGCACCTCGTTGGCCGTGGGTGACCTTGACGGCGATGGCTACGCGGACCTCGCCGTGGGCGTGCCATGGGAAGACATCTTCGACCCGGTCGTGGTCAACGCCGGGGCGGTGCACGTCCTGTACGGCTCGCCTGCCGGCATTCAGGGTGGCGACGACGCGTTCTTGCACCAGGGCATCGACGGCATCGACGGCGACCCCGAGCCCGAAGATCGACTGGGCCTGGCCCTGGCAGCGCTGCCGACCGTGCGGCACAGGATCTACCTGCCCGTGGTCCAGCGCGGGTCTTGACATTTCATCAAAGAGAGGAATCGTGACATGAAGAACGGAAGTGTGAGAGGGAGGATGGTTGGAGGCCTGCTCGTGTTGGCCCTGCTGCTGGTGAGCAGCCTGAGCACCCTGACAGCGCACAGCGCCGGCCTGTCTCAACAGCCCGAGTCGGTGACCGCAGGGTGTAGCTACGCCTTTACCTATCAAGGGTGCCTCGACACTGACGGCGCCCCGGTGAACGGCACCTGCGATTTCAAGTTCGGCCTGTGGACCGCGGCCAGCGGGCCGGCCCAGGTCGGCACGACGCTCGACGTGCCGGGCGTGGCGCTGGAAGACGGCGTGTTCACCGCCCGGCTGAATTTTGGTTCGGCGGCACACACAGGCGGTGCGCGCTGGCTCGAGATCGCCGTGCGCTGCCCGGCGGGCAGTGGAAGTTATGTCACCCTGACACCGCGCCAGGAGCTGACGGCGGCACCTGCTGCCCTGGCGCTGGCGCTGCCGTTCGAGGCCGGCGGTGAGTCGAGCGGCGCACTGCTGTCGTTCTGGAACAGCGGTGCGGGGCCCGCCGTCGAAGTGGCATCACAGGGCAGCTATGGCCTCTACGTGGAATCGGCCGGCGCGGATGGCGTGTTCGTGAGAAGGGCCGGCACGCCCACGACGATGACGCCCAGCACAGACAAAAATGGCTTCGAAGTGGCCGGGGCACAGGGGCACGGACTCTGGGTTGGGCGAGCGAACCTGGACGGTGTGATGATCTATTCCGCCGGCGACGATGGCGTGACGGTTGCCACTGCCGGCGGCGATGGCCTGTACCTGGGATCGACCGGCAGCGACGGCGTGCAGGTGGATGCAGCTGCCGGTCACGGCGTGTATGTCGCCAACGCGGCCCTGCACGGCTACCAGCTCGACTCTGCAGCCTACAACGGTGTGAACATCCTGCAGGTGACCAACGACGGTGTGTACGTGGAACGTGCAGGCACACCCGCCACCACGACGTCCAGCTCCCACAAAAACGGCTTCGAGGTGGCAGGCGCCGAGGGCAATGGGTTGTACGTCGGCTCGGCAGGCATTAACGGCGTCTGGGTCGAGTCGGCCGCTAACGGGGTAGCCGTGTACGATGCGAGCGAATATGGGATGTACGTCGCCAACGCAGGAGACGACGGGCTCTACGTGTCGGCCTCGACGAGCAACGGGGTAGGCGTCGGTTCGGCAGGGGACGACGGCGTGTACGTGAACCACGCCGGCAGCCCCAGCACCTCTAGCGCCAGCAGCCTGTCGAACGGCTTCGAGGTAGCAGGGGCGGAAGGAAACGGGGTGTACGTCGGCTATGCGGGCACGAACGGGGTACAGGTCCACTCGGCCAGCTGGGGTGTGGCCATTGACGAGGCATTCTATGGAGTGGTCGTCGCGTCCGCGACAGGAAGCGGCATGCGTATCAACCAGGCGGCGTGGGATGGCCTGACCATCGACGAGGCCGGCTACGACGGCGTGGTGGTTAGCAATGCCGGCACACCGCCCGGATGGCAGAACAGCAGCGCACACAACGGGTTTCAGGTAAACGGTGCAGAGGGATACGGCCTCTATGTGGGTGTAACCGGCGACGACGGAATCCGCGTCTACGAGGCCGGCGGCGATGGGCTGGAAGTGTACGGCACCGACTATGCTGGCGCCTTCTGGGGCGACATCTATGTCTCGGGCAGCTGCATCGGCTGCGTGCAGGCCACCTTTGCAAAGAACGCCGGAGATCGCACCCTGGAGCCGGGCGATGTGGTCGCCATCCAGGGCATCGAAACGGTGGCGCTCGACAATGCCTCGACGGTGTGGCGTGTGGTGTCCGCCGGGGGCGGGGGCGCGGTGGTGGGCGTGGTGCAGGGCCGCGCGGACCTGGATGCGGCAGCAGGTGAGGAACTGCGCGAGGGCGAGACAGGCCAGCGGCTGGTGCCGCGCGACGGCGCGGCGCAGCCGGGCGATTACGTTACCATCGTCATCTCGGGACCGATGCGGGTCCGGGCCAGCGCGTTGGGCGGCCCGATCACGCCGGGCGCACGCCTGGCCGTCGGCGCCGATGGGCTGGCCCGCGCCCTCCAGACCGTCGTGGTGGAGGGTGTGACAATTGCAGAGAGTACCCCCATCCTTGGTATCGCCCTCGACGCACCCGACGCCGGCGGATTGGTGTGGGTGCTGGTCAATCCGCAATAGGAGGGGCGGGAGACGATGAAACGGAAAACTCTGCTCTGTCTGCTCTCAGGGATCTTGGTGCTTTCTGTAGGCCTGTCGGCGTTTGCCCAATCGAGCGGCGGCTACGACCTGGTGCGGAGCTCGATAGACGGCGCGCGTACGTCTTTTACGGCAACCGCGGTTACCACTCCGACACTGCCTTGAAACAACAGGCGACGGAGGGCCCGGATGGCACCGCGGCGGCGGGCCTGGGCGGTGTGGGACGCGCGCCGGCGCCCCGGCAGATGCGGACGGGTGGCATGCCGCTGGCGCCACTGGGCATGAGTGACTCGGGCAGCGCGGTGCGCCTGTCTCTGGAGCGGTGGACGCCGCTGGGGCGTGGGCACGTGCGGCTGCAGTGGCAGGTAGCGCCGCTCGGCGTGCCGTTCGACGCGCCCGCAGGCGTGATCTCGGGCGTCAGCGCCGGGTGGGATGAGACACACGGGGGGACCCGTGCCGGGGAGCGGTTCGTCCAGGACGTGACCGGGCTGAGCCCGCAGACAGCGTATCACTGGCGCGTGCGCGTGCTGTACGAGCCGGGAAACCGGCTGGGGCAGGCGGCCGGCCCGTGGCTGCACGTGCCGTGGAACGGCTGGAGCGAGCTCGACTTTCGCACACCGGTGGCCCAGGTCTACCTGCCCGTGGTGCAGCGGAACAACTAGTCCGCGGCCCGCCAAACCAACACCCGGAGGGTTGTGTCACCTGTGTGGCGCAACCCTCCGGCCCTGCGGCGATCAGAGTTGCCTTTCTGGAGGCCCGAGCTTGCTCGGGGAGGCTTTCGCGCGGTGGACACCTCCCGAGCAAGCTCGGGCCTCCAGTGCGAGCCGGCTGTCGGTGACCTACAATTCTAACACACCCGTCGGTCGGCAAAACGATCTCAACATCGCCAGATCGGCCACTGTATGATATAATAGCTGCACACTGTCCAGGATGAGGGAGAGAACATGATCGAGCCACAACCTGGGACCCTGGTGATCGAAGAGTGGAGCGACGACCACCCCCGCTGGAAAGAATTCCTCCACTGCCTGGAAACGGTCGCGCCGGACCAGGCTCCCTTCGTGATTGGTGCTTATTACCAGCACTGTGCAAGCTACGCGCTGATCGCCCTACAACATGGGCAGGTCGCCGGGTTTTTGCGTTTTGCCGTGCAGCCCATCGGTCCGGAAGCACACTGC
>JAFGIA010000099.1 GCA_016929795.1 Anaerolineae bacterium | reverse complement strand
GGGCCCTCGCCGGGGTTTGTCGGCGCCTGGTATGCGCTGTCCAACAGGGCGTAGCCGAGGTGCCTGCCCCAGTCCGGGTAGTAGCCATATTGCTCCCAGGCGACGAGGGTGTGGCCGTTGCGCAGCCCGACTGCGTCAGGCCGATACATGCTCTGGGATGAGCCGGCCAAGGGTGTGATCGGGTGGACCACGCCGCCGGCGCTGTCGAGCACGGCGTAACGGATCTCGCTGCCAGGGCCATGCCAGCCATTCCAGGTAAGCAGCACGTTGCCGTCGGCCAGCCGGTTGGCGCGCGGTTCGTAGTCGCTCTCCCCGCTGTTCTGGGTCAGGTTGGTGGGGGGGGTGACGAGGCTGCCGGCGCTATCGAGAACGGCATAGTAGATGTCGTATGTGCCCGTCGTATTGTCCCAGTGCTGCCACGCCACGGCCTGGTGCCCATCGCCAAAGGAGGCGACTGACGGATAATAGTCCCCGGTATCCGCCGTCGCGTTCGTCGTCAGCGCAGTGGGGGCGAGCACCTCGGTGCCGTCCGGATCGCGCACAGCATAGTAGACGTTGTAGTGGTAGGTGCTCACAAAGTCGTCCTCGTACCGGGTCCAGGCAAAGAGCACGTTGCCGTCTGTGGGCGCGACCGCCAGGGTGGGGCCCCAGTCTTCGGTGTAGAGCGTGGCACTGATATTGTCGGACACTTGTGTGGTCGAGATGACGACGTTGCCCGCCAGGTCCAATCCGGCATACTCGACGTTATAGTATCCGGCCGTGCCGTTCCAATGGTAGGCGCCACGCCAGGCGGCGACGAGGGCGTCGCGTGGGTAGGCCGCTACGGCCGGCGCCTCGTATTGCCAGTCGGTGTCATCGGTCACCTGGGCCCTGATGACACCGGTGGGCCGTACGATGTCGAGATAATGCTCTCCGTCCGGGGAGCCGTCGGGCGCCCATCCCTCGAAAAAGGCCTGTGCCCAGGGGTGAGTGAGCAAGGACGTGTGCAGGGAAGCGGTATCGTTGATGCCCGGCGAGGTGGCGGATGTGGCCTGGATCGTCGCCGAGTCCGAGTGCTCGGCCCCCATGCTGGCCGGCACCTCGACCTGGACGGTGAAGGTAAACGTCTCCAGGTCGGCCAGCGGACCGGTGGTGTCGATCGGCGTGGGCCCATCCCAGAAGGTGGTGGGCCAGGCGTTGCTGGCGACCGACAGGTCAAAGCTGTCGGGGCCCATGGTATAGTTGGTGACGGTCTGGGTATAGACCACCGTCGTCCCGGGCAGGACGAGGGCCTGCTGGGCCAGCGGGTGGAGGGCCACGGCCGGCTCGCGGCAGGCGATGAACTGGTAGTCGTAATAAGCCGGCAGACCCCAGGTGTCGCGCAGACGCAGGTGCACGGCGCTATAGATGGGCGGAATGTCGTATTGGTCGATGAGCAGATAGTGGGGGCCGATCGACTGCCATTCGCCCAGCGTCTGCCACGCGGCCAGGCCCGGGTCATAGGCGAGCAGGGTAGCGTTCATAGTGGGCCAGTCGCTCGTGGTGTGGGCATTGACGTAGAGATGGGTGAGCTGTTGTCCCCCATAGTCAAAGATCTCGTCGTGCGAGACGGCCTGGGCGGACTGGCCGCTAAAGATGAGGCTTGGGGTGCAGACGGCGATGGTGCTGATCGCAGTCGTGTCGGAATAGATGCCGGGGGAGGTCACAGAGGTGGCGTGGATGGTGGCGGCGTCGGTGTCACCGGGCATGGTGCCTGGCGGGAGATCTACGAGCACCTGTATGGGCATCACGCCCCCGTCGGCGATGGGGCCTGTCTGTGTCGGCGAGACGTAGGTGGGCCAGATGTGCCCGTTGACCGTCAGGCTAAAACTGTCGGTGGCGCCGGTGTCGTTGTGCAGATCGAACACGTAGCTTGTTTCGCCGCCGGCTGGCGCAGCCTGGGTCTGTTCTGGAGGCCAGAGCCAGGCGCCCTGCGGGTAGTAGAACTGGACGGCCAGGTTGTTGTGGGGATCGCCCTGGTATCGAAAAGAGGTATAGTGCCAGAAGAGCCAGGGCGCATTGTCCCACCAATACCAACTCCACCAATCAAAGTCTTCCGCATAGCGCACCAGGATGTCGCCCGTCTCGTACAGAATGACCTGCGACGTGGTGGTGATGCCATAGCTATAGTTCCAGACCTCGTCGTACTGCACGATGAAACGCGCCGGGCTGCTCAGGGTGTCAGAGTAGACATAGACCGTGCCGCTGTCACGGTCGATATAGTCCATCCACCGCACCGAGCCGCCATAGTAGTGCGGGTCCGGACCGCCAAAGGCCAGGTGGGTCCAGTAGTTCCAGCAGTAGAGGCAGTCGCCATAGAGGTAAACCTCGGCATAGGTGCTGTCATAGAAGGGGAAGGCGAAGGGCAGGGTCACCGCCGTGTAGAAATCGGTCAGGTCGATGGCGGTGCCGACCCCGCTGATGTCCTCAAAGGTCGGGTCGGGCCCCCACGGCTCGTTCGAGTCGGCATAGGTGTAGCCAAAAGAGTCGGGGCCGCCCCACGCCTCGGGGGAGGTGCCCGTGGTCAGCCCATCGGGCAGATCTCCTCCCTGCGCCAGCACTTTTCGCCAGCCCTCGGGCAGCCTGTCGCCAAAGATGCGCTCGAGCTGAGACTGGGGATTGTCGGCATCCTGCCCGGGCCCCCGCAGCGGCGGTTCCATCCGAGCGGGGGGCGCGGGCGGCTCGACCGGCACCGGGGGAGTGGGGAAGGGCGGAAATCCGACTGGTGTGGATGCAGCGGATGGCAAGCTGGCATCGTGCCCGGGTGCTGCCAGTGCCACGGTGAAAGCCATGCCCAGCAGCAGGACCAGGGTTGCGCAAAAACCGAACAGGGTGAACGCTCGCACGTTCATGGTGCATTTCCTCCTTGTACCACGCGCTGATCAGAGCCAACAACAAGGGGGATCAGGCACTCCCGCCAACTGTAGGTTGCCCTGCGTATCACCTCCTCTCTGGTGCCAAGAAGGGGTGCGTTGTTGATAGGCGCCAAGACGTAGATCGGCCCCGTTGATGCGTCCTGTGATTGCCAACGGACGACGAGGAAATGGTGCCCGGAGCCATGAAAAACGATCAGTTCGGACAAGGAGATTTTATCACACTTCTACGTGTACGTCAAGGGGATTTTTACTCTTTTGAAAGAGGCCCCGGCCCGATTCCGGCCGGGGCCTCGCGCTGGTGGGGTGGGATCAGGGCCGGTAGACGATGATCAACTGCGGCGACGAGTGGCTGCTGAGGCCACTGCCGCCTGGCTGGATGGCGATCCAATCTTCTTCGCCGTCGCCGTCGAGCTCCTGGGCAAAGCGCAGGCGGAGCTGGAGCCGGCCGCGCCCTTCATCCAGGTCGCTTTGCAGCCAGGAGACAAAGGCAGGATCGGAGACGATGTACCAGGCGCCGGCTTCTGCCTGCTGGGCAAGTGTGCCACTGTGGAGCGCCGGCGTGTCAAAGGCGCTCCCGCCCAGGCTATCGCCAACCACGACATGGTCGAGCACCAGGTTGCCGAGCGCGCCGTACGGGTCGCCCACGATCTGCTTCTGGAAGAAACGAACCTCGACACGCTCGACGGTGGCGCCGGCAGGGAGGGGGGACAGGTCAAAGCTCAAAAAACCGCGCGACACGAGCTCGCCTGTTTCGGGGCCGATCTGGCCGTTGCCGACAAAGATGTCTTCGTCGGTGCGGGCCGTGCCATCGTTGAGGACATGGCCGTCGATCTGTGGCTGGCTGAGGCAAACGGTGGTTTCAGGCTCTGCCGAGCCCTGAGCCACGGTGATCACGGCGGTCAGGCTGTTGTTGTTCTCATTTTCCTCGACGACCTCGCCGTCGACGTCCACGCGCGCCTCGGTCAGCAGGCTGGCGTAGGCATCGCCGGGGCGCCAGGTGGCGGTGGCCACGGTCGCATCGCCGGGAGCCAGGCCGGGGATGCGGCCGTCCAAGAGGGCGTCCGATCCGGCCTGCCACGTCCAGGTAAAGGCGCCGGACGGACCCTGCCCCACGTTGCGGATCGTGATGCGCACCTGCGTGTCCTGGCCCTGCGTGGGGACGCTCGGATCAAAGGCAATCGACTCGACCAGCAGGTCCGCCAGCCAGTGCACCACTTCGACCGTGACCGAGGCAGTGGCCGTACCGCCGGGGCCCGTGGCGGAGAGGGTGTAGGTGGTGGTGTTTTCGGGGCACACGAGGCGCGAGCCAGGGGCGGCCACGTCGCCAATGCCCGGCTCGATGTGCGCGGCGGTGGCGTTGGTCACGGCTCCCCACTCGAGGGTCGAACAGTGGCCCGCGTCCAGGGTGGCGGGGTTGGCGCGCAAGTAGGCGATGGCCGGGGGCGGCACAGGGGTCGAGGTGGGGATGGGCGTGGCCGTGGGCGTTGGCGTGTCGGTGGGCGTTGGTGTGTCGGTGGGCAGCGGGGTGTCTGTTGGGAGTGGCGTGTCGGTGGGTAGTGGCAGCGGTGTCTCGGTTGGTGGGATCGGGGTTGCTGTGGGCAGCGCGGGCAGCGGGGTTGCCGTGGGCGCTGCTGTGGGCGCGATGGCAACGACAGAGACGACCACGCGCGCCGGGTGGCTGATGCGCTCGCGGGCGGTGTAGGCCGTGGCGACGATCTCGTGCTCGCCAGGTGTCTGGAAGGTCCACACATCGCGCGCACTCAGCAATGACGTTCCGTCGCGGTCGTCGCTGGGGGTCGAGACGACGACCAGCCCGTCGACGCTGATCTCGAGGAGGGTGATGTCGCTCGCGCCGCTGGCCATGGCCTGGAGCTCAACAGGGGTGCCGGGTACGATCCGGTCGCCGTCGCCAGGTGAGCGGATGGTGACGGTGGGCACGCCACGCCGCCCATTCAGAAGGAGGAGCCCCAACAGGACGACACATACGATGGTGATGCCGGCCAGGAGGAGGACGACGAGGCCGGCGATCAGGGGGCGGCGTCCGCGAAATGGGCCGGCGGCCATCTCTCCGGCCAGGTCAACGTCCATGACGGTATCGCCGATGCGGAGCACGTCGCCATCGGCCAGGACCTGGGCGCCGGCAACAGGCCTCTCGTTCAGGTAGGTGCCCTCGACGCTGCCCAGGTCCTCGACGACATAGCTGCCCGTGTTCCGATCCCAAAAGATGCGGGCGTGGTGGGACGAGACTCGAGGATCGGCCAGGACAATGCCATTGTCCTCCTCGGTGCCGATGGTGACCACACGGCCGGTGAGGGAAAAGACCTGACCGGTATGTTCGACGATGAGTGCCGGGCCAGAACCTTGTTCGTAGGTCATGCGCTCTCCTTTCGATAGGGTTGATGATTCACGTGCTGATCGAACCAGCCGGCGATGCGCTCCAGGCGGTCGACGCGGTGTTTCGGTTCCCCGCTGCGAGAGAGCTCGTGCCCCTCTCTGGGGTAGCGGACGAGCTGCACGTCGCGCTTGAGCCGGCGCAGGGCGACAAATAGGCCCTCGGCGGCGGGGATGGGAGCGCGAAAGTCGCTGTCTGAATGGATGAGGAGGAGCGGCGTGTGCATCTCCTCGACGTAGGCCAGGGGCGAGTATTTCCAGAGCAGATCCGGGTCCTCCCACGGCACCTGTTCAAACTCCCATTCCACGAGCCGCGGCACGTCGCTGGTGCCATAAAAACCGATCAGGTCGTACACGCCGCGTTGGGCGACGGCGGCCCGAAATCGATCGGAATGACCAACGATCCACACGGTCATGAATCCGCCATAGGAACCCCCGGTGACGGCGAGCCGATCCGGGTCAACATAGCCCCGGGCGATCACCTCGTCGACGCCGGCGAGAAGATCGGGCAGGTCGGCCTCGCCCCACTGCTTGCGGGCGGCGCCACGAAAGGCACGCCCATACCCGTCAGAGCCACGGGGATTCATGGCCAGGACGAGGTAGCCTCGACCGGCGAGCACCTGCCACTCGTGCCACATGGTCGGCTCGTGACGGCTCCACATGACGTGCGGGCCCCCGTGGATGGAGAGGGCGAGGGGATATTGCGTCGCAGGGTCCCAGCCAGGTGGCTGGATCATCCAGGCCTGGATCGGGGTGCCGTCAGCGCTTGTCACCTCGAATTCTTGGACATTGCCCAGGGTGCGTTCTGCCAGCCATTCGTCGTTGACCCGGGTCAGGCGGCGTTCCTCTCCCGAAGCGAGGTCGGCGAGGTAGAGGTCCCACGGGGCACGGTCTGTGGCGGCGACGAAGGCCACCTGCCGGCCGTCGGGTGACGGGTCGTAGGCGAGGATTTCACGGTCGCCGGCGAGGAGGGGCTCGATCGTCTCGCCAGAGAGGGACGTGCGCAAAAGGTCGATCCGGCCGTGGCGCGCCACGAGAAAAGAGATCGCCGCGCTGTTGTCTCTTTGCTGGCCGGGCACGGGCAGCCACTGGGGGTCCTGGGCATGGGCGTCGAGCGTGGCGGTGAGTGTGCGTGGTTCGCCGCCGCCGGAAGCCGGGATGACGTTCACCTCGACGTTGGCCCACGAGATCTCGTCGACGGGCGCGCTGACGTAGGCGATCCACTGCCCATCGGGCGAGGGCCGTGGGCTGCGGTCTGCGGTAGCAAGGCTGGTGAGCACTTTTGCGCCCCCGCCGTCAATGGGAACACGGACGACGTCCGAAAAGTAAAAGAGGTCGTCTTCGCCGGGCAGGCGGTCTACAGTGGCGAGCAGCCCGGACCCATCAGGCAGCCAGTGGAGATCGGCATAGTTGCGCTCGTCGCTTGTCAGCCGGCGGGGCTTGGCATTGGCCTGCCCTGTCTCCGGGTCGATTGCGACGAGATAGATCTGGGCGGTGCGGTCGTCGAAATAGCTCGTTTCGGCGCGATAGCCAAAGCGCTTGATCACCCGCGGATCTGACTTGGCTTCTTCCTTCTTTTTCTTTTCCGCCGCCTGGCGCTCGCGCTCGCCCGGCTCGGGTGTGACATCCGGTTCTGGCCGGTCCTCGGCCTCCATCTCTTCGCGGTTCGCGCGGGCGGTAAAGGCCAGGTGTCTGCCGTCGGGGGACCAGGCCGGGGCGGCAACGCCATTGTCCAGTTCGACGAGGCGTTGGGCCTCGCCGCCATCGGTGGGCATGAGGTAGAGCTGCGGTTTTTGTTTTTCTCCACCGCGCGTGGAGGTGAAGGCCAGCCAGCGGCCATCGGGCGACCAACGCGGCGCTGCGTCGCGCCTGTCGCCGGCGGTGAACCGGCGAGGCCGGCCGCCACTCGCATCGACGATCCAGATGGCGCTGCGATAGCTGTTGCTCTCGCGCTCCATTTCTGTGCGGACGTAGGCGATCCGCCGGCCGTCGGGGCTGAAACGTGGCTCTGATAGGGAGACAATGTGATAGAGATCGTCCGGCGTCAAAGGTCTGTGTGTCATGCTCTTTTTCTCCTGTCATGCACGCCCAAGAAGTATCTGCTCAATATCGGGGGTTGGGGTGTGTGCGGGCACCGCACACACCCCAACTTCCTCCCCCTTTATGGAGATGATACATCGAGAACCAGATATGCCAGAGATTATAACTGAAGGGAGCGGGGAGTGCAAGAGGGCCAGGGGGATAGATTTTGGATCTACTGGATCTACCAATGCACCGAGCCGGGAGTAGGCTCGGCCTAGTACCCGCTGCGGTTTAATCTGTGACTATGGTCCTATTGTCAATGTCTAGGTTTTCTGTTATAATGAGGCATACCCATACTGAGCGTAGGGGCTCTGGAGCCTGCATTAGAGAAGAAAAGCGATGAAATGACTGACAGAATAGAACCTTTTCAGGTCTTGTATATCGAGGATGATCTGGCCAACCGGCTCCTGGTGAGGCGAGTTTTGGAGGCGGAAGGATACCATGTGGTTGAAGCGGAGGATGGGCCGCATGGCCTGCAGATCGCTCAATTGGTGCGGCCGGACCTGATCCTGGTGGATATCAGTATGCCAGACATGGATGGGTATGAGGTGGCAACACGCCTGAGAGCAATTCCCGCGGTGCACGGGGTGCCGATTGTGGCGCTGACGGCGAATGTGATGAAAGGCGACCGGGAAAGGGCGCTGGAGGCCGGCTGCTCGGGCTATATTCAGAAACCGCTGGACGTCGACCTGCTGCCAACGCAAGTGGCTTCGTTTTTGATTCGGGACTAGTCGTCTACCACCAAGTCAATTCTTGAAGGGGGCAAGGAGTCAATGGCTGCTGACGCTTCCAAGGCCAGGAATTTGGGTGATATCACGGTGCTCATTGTCGAAGACAATGTGCGGAACTATGCGCTGCTGGCACGGCTCCTGTCATTTATGGGGGTCAAGCAGACAGAGTGGCGCCGCTCGGGATGGCAGGTGATCGAGTTTGCACAGGAGACGATGTCACAGGTGGACTTGATCCTGCTGGATATCCACCTGCCGGAGGAAGATGGCTACCAGGTGCTGGGCCAGTTGCGGCAGGATGAGCGCTTTGCGAATACGCGGATCGTGGCGGTGACGGCCGATATCAGTGCCGCCAACCTCAACCGGGCGCAAGGTGCGGGGTTTGATGGTTTCCTGGCCAAGCCGCTGAATGTGGATCTCTTTCCCGACCATATCCGGCGTATTCTTGATGGGGAACCGGTGTGGGATCTGGGGTAGCAACCCAGATTTTGTTCCAACTTTGTTTCAAGTTCGCCCCTGGGGTCCAGGGGGTTGTCTCCGGGATGGAGGGATTTACCTCCAAGGTGTGGGGGATCACCCCCCTGGCGGGGGGCTGGGCAGGCAGGATGGTCGTGGCACATGGGGCCATAGACGTGCCAGGGATTGATATAGGGGCCAGCGGTGACTGTGCGTCAAGCCAGCCAGAGCGGTCACGGCTGTCAGGACGGGTGCTGGGGATGCGCGGCGGGCTGGGCAAGACGCTGCTCCTGGCTTTTCTGCTGTTGACGATCATTCCCCTCAGCCTCTTGGCGTTTCTCACCTACAATCAGATCCAGCACGACACGCGCGACAAGCTGCTCTCTTCGTTGTCGACGGTGGTGGCGCTGAAGGAGGCACACCTGGCGGATTGGATCGACGCGCACAAGGGGCAGTTGGCGTTGGTGGCGCAAGAGTTTGATCCGGCGACAGGGATGGCGAGCTGGTTCGAGGCGATGGAGGAGGGCGGATCGGCACTGATAGGCGTGGTGCTGGTGGATCTGATGGGGGATGGCACCCACCCGGCCCTGAGCGTGGTCGACCAGGTGGGCCAGGTGCCGGCGCATGCAGGCGACGCGGCGGTGCTGGCCGCCTCGCGGCTGGTGGCGGCTGGGGCTATGGGGGAGGGGTTGGTGTGGGTGGAAGGGCACTTGCCCGAGACGGTCCGAGAGTACCCGAGGGTACTCGGGTCGGATTCGGGTTCGCCCGAGTTGCTGCCTGCGGTGTGCCACCTTGGCGAAAGGTGGGCGCTGCTCGGGCTGTTGAGCCCCGAGGCCCTGCGGCAGGTGGTGGGCCGAGGGTACTCGGCTGAGGGGATTGTGACGAGCCTGGTTGCCTGCGGACCTGTATTGTCTGTGTCCTCTCCGGTGGAAGGGATCGAGGGGGGGCAGGGCAGTGATGTGGTGGTGGTATCGAGTGCTGGCATCACGTCGTTGGGACCGGGGCAGGAAAGGGACGAGGCGATCGGCCGGGTGCTGGCAGGCGAGCAGGGGGCGGGGGCGTATAAGGACCTGGCCGGGCAGGAGGTGTTTGGGGCGTACCGCTGGAGTGCAGAGCTGGGCGTAGGGCTGTTGGCAGAGAAGCGGCAGGTGGAGGCGCTGGCGGCGGGCGAAGAGGTGACCGCGCTGTTGGTGGCGGCGACGCTGGGGGCAGCGCTGCTGAGTGCGGCCATCGCGGCGGTGGTGACCCGCCGGGTGACGCGGCCGATCGTGGAGCTGACAGAGACGGCGGCGTGGCTGGCGCGCGGCGATCTGAACCAGCAGGTGGTGGTGAGACGCGGGGACGAGATCGGAGTGCTGGCACGGGCGTTCAACAGGATGGCCGCGGAGCTGCGGCTGCTGTATGGCAGCCTCGAGGCCAAGGTGGAAGAGCGAACGCAGGCGTGGCGCGAGGCGAATGAGGCGCTGGAAGAGGCGAACGAGTACACGCGCTACTATGTGATGCAGTTGGCCATCAGCGCCGAAGTGGCCCGGATTGCGACGTCGATCCGGGACCTGGGGATGATGCTCGAGACGGTGGTGGAGCTGATTGGCAGGGCATTCGAGCTGCACTATGTGGCGATTTACCTGGTCGACGCGACGGGCAACTGGGCTGTGTGGCAGGTGGGCGCGTCTGCGGACGAGGCGGGGATTGAGCCTATGGAGCATTGGGTGGCGGTGGGCGGGCCGACGTTGGTCGGCCGTGCGGCGTGCCGCCCTGCTCACCCTACCCTTCGCGACGATTCATCCCCTCTTCTCTTTTCCCTGGATGGGGAATCAGAAGGGGGCCGGCCGGGCACCAGGATCGAGAAGGTGGTGCGCCCTGATGGCGGGTGGGAGCTGGCGATTCCGCTGTGCGTGCGCGGTGAGGTGTTGGGGGTGCTGGTGCTCGAGAGCTCGTGGGATGGGGAGAAGGCGCCCGAGGGGTACTCGGGTCCGCCCGAGAGGGAGCTGGGCGCGGGGACAGGGGCCATGAGGCCGACTGGCTGGGTGCCGGAGAGTGATTGGGTGGTGTACCAATCGCTGGCCGATCAGATCAGCATTGCGATTGAGAATGCGCGGGCGTATGCGCTGGAGCGCGAGACGGTGGAGCGGCTGCGGGAGCTGGACAGGATCCAGGCAGAATTTTTGACAAACATGTCGCACGCGCTACGAACGCCGCTCAACTCGGTGATCGGCTTTTCGCGGGTGATGTTGAAAGAGCTGGATGGCCCGCTGTCAGATATGCAGCGCGCAGATCTGACGACGATCTATGAGGCAGGGCGCCAACTGCTGGGGCTGCTGAACGATATGCTGGACCTGTCGCAGTTGGAAATGGGGGCGGCCTCGTGGTCTGAAGGTGAAGTGGACCTGGCCGAGGTGATCGAAGGGGTGATGGCGACGACTCGGGCGCTGGCTATGAACAAGCCGCTCCAATTGCGCGCGCAGGTGGCCGAGGACTTGCCGCCACTGTACACGGATGGCCAGCGGGTGAGACAGGTGATCCTGGCATTGTTGTCGAACTCGGTCAAGTTTACGGAGGTGGGGACGATCACACTGCGGGCGGACCTGAACCCCGGGGGGCGCTCGATGGAGCCTGAGGGCGCCGTGCCGAGTACCCCTCGGCCTGGGCACTCGGATGAGGTGGCGCTCAGCGTCACCATCGAGGGCACAGGGAGTGAGGCAGGCCTTGCTTCGGTGTGGGAACAGGGTGTGAGTGCGGCAGGGAATGGGCAGGAGGCGCCGGCCGGTTTCGGCCTGGCGGTCAGCAAGCGTGTGGTCGAAAAGCTGGGCGGCAAGATCTGGTTGGATCGGGGGGCTGAGGGGATGGTATTCACGTTGACCCTGCCGGTGCAATGGCCAAGTGAACCACCATTGGTGGCGCGCCGTGCGTCCATCCAGAATCGGTAAAAAGGAATCGTCTGGAGGTGTGATGATCAAGTCCGGGAGCTCTCGCCCGAGGGATACTCGGTTTCGGGTTCGGCGGGTGTGGGGTGAGCAACTGCTGGTGCGCACCCTGGCCTATTTCCTGCTGCTGTCGTTGGTGCCGCTGATCGTGGTGGGGCTGATTGCCTACCATCAGGGGCGGCGGACGCTGGAGCAGAACATGCTGGACCATCTGACGACGACGGCGACGCTGAAGGAGGACGAGATCAACCGTTGGGTGGCGAGCCTGGAGCAAGACGTGGAGCTGCTGGCGCAAAATCCGTTTCTGACGACGCTGGCGGAGGATCTACTGTCTGTCGAAGGAGGGGGCACGAGGGTACTCGGGGGCCGAGAGGTACTCGGGAGCGAAGCGGCGCACGACGCACTGCGCGAATATTTGGTGGATGTGCAGAGGCAGAAGGGGGATTTTTCTGAGCTGATGATCTTGCGTGAGGCGGGGGGCGAAGTGGTGGTGTCGACGACGCCTGCACGCGAGGGCAGCAACGAAGTGACGAGCAACTTTTTCACCGAAGGGCGGCGGCGCACGTACGTGCAGAATGTGTATCCATCGGCGAGCACGGGAGGACCGGCTATGACGGTGGCGACGCCGCTGAGGCTGTCATCTGGGGGGGGCGTAATCGGGGTGCTGGCGGCGCATCTCAACCTGGAGCGGCTGGACGATATCATGCTGGAGCAGGGTGGGCTGGGCACGACAGGTGAGACGTACCTGGTGGACCAGTCCAACCTGTTTGTGTCGCAGGCGCGCACCGGCCGGGAAGAGTTTCCGCGCGGGGTGCACACGGTGGGCATCGATGCCGCGCTGGTGGACAAGGCGGATGGGGCGGGGGTGTATGAGAATTATCGAGGGGTACCAGTGATTGGGGCCTACCGGTGGGTGGACGAACGGGACGTGGCGCTGCTGGCAGAGATGGAGCTGGAGGAGGCGCTGACACCGGCGCGGCAGTTGGCCTGGGGCATCCTGCTGGTGGGCCTGGTGGCGGGGGTGGTAGTGGCAGGGGTGGGGTATGGGGTGTCGCACCAGATCTCGCAGCCGATCTTGGAGGTGGCGGAGGCATCGGCCAGGATGGCGGCAGGGGATCTGGATCAGGCGGTGACAGGAGAGGCCACCCTGGCGCGCCAGGACGAGATCGGGACGCTGGCACGGTCGTTCAACGACATGGCAGCACAGCTTCAGGGGGCGATCGGTGAGCTGGAGGATCGCGTGGCGGACCGCACGCGCGAGCTGGAGCGGCGCGCGTTGCAGCTCGCCACGGCCGCCGACGTGGGCCGGGCCGCGGCGTCGATCTTGGACCTGGGGCTGCTGATGGCACGGGTAGTGGAGCTGGTGCGCGATCGGTTCGACCTCTATTACGCGGGGCTCTTTTTGTTGGATGACGCGGGGGAGTATGCGCTGTTGGAAGCGGGGACGGGTGAGCCGGGCAGGATCATGAAGGGGGCGGGACACAAGCTGGCTGTCGGTGGCCTGTCGATGGTGGGGGCTGCTTGCAGCGCGCGCCAGGCACAGATCGCGCTGGACATTGCCGCAACGGTCACGGGCGCAACGGCGGCTGAGGGCGCCGGGCCGAGGTCCAAGGGGTTGCGGCTTCGAGGCGGCGCGCGCTTTGACAATCCGCTGCTGCCCGACACGCGCTCCGAGATGGCGCTGCCGCTCCTCGTGGGCGACCGGGTGCTGGGTGCGCTGGACGTGCAGTCGACGCGTGAGGCGGCCTTTTCGGAGGGGGACATTGCAGTGCTCCAGTTGGTGGCCGACCAGGTGGCGGTGGCGGTGGACAACGCGCGCAAGTTTTCGCAGGAGGCGGGGTTGCTGGAGGCGACGAGCCCTCTCTACCGTGCAAGTCACCGGCTGGCTGCCTCCACCACGGTGGACCAGGTGAGTGCGGCGATCCTCGATACAGTGGCCGAGACGGAAGCGGATGGATGCACGGTGGCGCAGTTTGACCTGGGTCTCGACGGCGAGGTGATGGGCGTGACCTTTCTCGCGCGCTCGTCCAAGAGGGATGCGGGATTTGGGTTCCAGGATTCAGCAGGGGGGGAGCCGGGTTTGGGTTCGCCGCAGTTGCTGCCCAAAGTGCCGGTGTCTGAGAGTGAGATGCTGCCGCTGTCGCTGGTGAGGAGTGTTACGACCATTGACGACATTCTGACGGACGATCGGGTGCCAGAGGGAGCGCGGCAAGCGCTGCAGAGGATGGGCATTCGGGCGCTGGTGCTAGTGCCGCTCCGGGTGCGGTCTCGGCCCGGTGAGGACGACGTGCCGAGGTCCCGAGCAGAGCTCGGGCCTCCTCGGCCTGGGTACTCGGCCCAAGGGGGCCCGAGGGTACTCGGGTCGGAGATCGGTTTTCTGATGGTGGATCGAGTGACGCCAGGTCCCTTTTCGCCGGTGTCGCTACGGCTGTACGAGACGGTGGCCGACCAGGCGGCGGCGGCGCTCGATCGCGCGCGCCTGCTGGAGGCATCGCAGCAGCAGGCGTGGCGCGAGCATCGCATCCGCCAACTCAGTGACCGGGTCACGTCTTCTTTTGACCTGGACCAGGTGTTGCGTGCGACGGTGGAAGAGCTGGCAGAGCTGATCGGGGCTTCAGGGGGGTATGTGGAGATTGGACCCGAGGGCACGCAGCGGGTACCCGCTCGGGTCGCCCCCGGGACGGGGGCTTGAGCTTTGGCCACGAGCAGCCGGCAGAAGGGCGAGGTCCAAGGGGCCTCGAGTCGGATTTGAGTGAGGAGTGAGTGGTGATGGCGGATGGGGGAGGGCGGAGCAGGGGGGATGGTGACGAGCAGGCTCGACGCTGGGGGCTTGCCGGCACCGGTGCGGCCGCGGCGGGCGAGCGGTTTGACCTGGACGCGTGGCGCGCCCGCGTCACGGATCGTCTGTTGGTCGCGGTGGCGGCTATGGGCGCGGTGGTGTTGACCATCTCGATAGTACAGGCTGTGGACGAGCCAGGATGGTGGTCACAGACGGCGCCATTCATGGTGGTGTATGCCCTCGTGCTGGCCCTGGCGCCGCTGCGCGGAAGGCTGGACTATCGCATTCGGGCATGGGGCTTGCTTCTGGTGGGATATGCGGCGGCGGTGATCTACCTGGCGATCCTCGGCCTCCTTGGCAATGGCGTGGTGTTCCTGCTAGGCCTGCCGGCGATGGGCCTGATCATTCTCGGCTTCCGCTCCGGGGTGGCCATGGCGCTGCTGAGTGGGGTGCTATATTTATTATTTGCAGCCGCTGCCGGTACAGGGGTGATGGCGGAGTGGCTGATTATCAGGGAGAATTCGCTGGCGGTGAGCCAGTGGCTGAGCCAGGGACTGTCGTTTGGATTGATCCTGGTCGCATTGGTGGTCATGCTGGCGACGTTTTGTCGTGCGCAGGAAGAGGCGCTGGCCGAGACGCGAGAGGCGGCGGCAGATCTGGCGAGGACGCACGGGGAGTTGGCGGCGAGCAGCACAGAGCTGGACCGGTACACGCGGTTGCTCGAGACCGTGGCCGGGATCTCGCACGAAATCTCGGGGGTGCTGGCACGCGACGAGCTGCTCCAGCGTGCAGTCAGCTTGATGACGGCACGCCTTGACATGCGCGCGGTGGCGGTGTACCTGGTCGAGCCGGCGAGTGGCGCGCTGATGGCCGGGCCGGTGGTTGGCGAGGCCGTGCCGGCTGATGCTGCCGGGGAGCTCCATGTGCCCCCGGCGGTGGCAGAGCTGGTGCGCACAAACCGCGGGCAGGCGCCTCATGCGCCTGAGGGAGCGAGCCAGGCCGGTGGTGCCCTGGCGGAGGTTGCGCTGCCGCTTCACGTGGGGTCGCAGTTGCTTGGCGTGTTGTATGTCGTTTCACCCCAAGGGAGGTCCTTGACGGACCGAGAGGTGCAGTCTCTGCATGGCTTGGCCGACCAGCTTGCGGTGGCGCTCGACAATGCACGCCTGTTTGGCGAGGTGCAGGCGAGGCTCGACGAACTGAATGCACTGCAGCGCCAGTACACGGCAGAGGCGTGGACCCGTTTCGTGGGCGATCGACCGCGGCCGGCCTATTCGTGGCAGCCGGTGGGCACACCCGGCGATGCCGTGTGGCAAGAGACGCTGGACCAGGCCCGAGGGTACTCGGGTGAGGCCCGAGGGCCGGCGCGGTTGGAAGCCGGCTCCGGAGAGGGGCAGGGGCGCAGGGAGCGCACGGAGAAGGGGCCGGTGACGCGGTTCGACGAGGAGACCAACCAGCACGTGGTGGCGGTGCCTGTGCGCCTGAGGGAGGCAGTCATCGGGGTATTGGCGTTTCACCGGCCGCGCGACGCGGGCGCGTGGCGGCGCGAAGAGATTTCGGCTATTGAGGCGGTGGGGGCACGGCTGGCGTTCGCAGCCGAGAACCTGCGCTTGCTGGAGCAGACGCAGCAGCGCGCGGCGCAAGAGGGGCTGGTGGACCAGATTACGAGGCAGATGCAGGCTTCGCTCGATCCCGAGACGATCTTGCAGGTGGCGGTGCGCGAGGTGGGGCGAGCGCTGGGCGCGAGCCAGTCGCTGGTAGAGATCCGAGCGCCCGGGGGCGCTCAGGGGCGAGAGTACTCGGGGCAAGAGTCCTCGCCGGGCGCCTGAAAGGGTCCGAGGGGACTCAGTCCGAGGGTACTCAGTCCGAGGATACTCGGATGGGGGTCGGAGGGCGGGACGGTGGAAGGGTGATCATGGGCAAGAGGTTCGTGGTGGGCCTGATGGTGGTGGTCTCGGTCTTGGCCGGGAGTGTGATGGCCGCAACGGTCGCGGCCGCAACGGTCGCGGGGGTGGAGGCTCATCCCCCCCCTGCCTCCTCCTCAAGGGGGGGGAGTGAGGGGATGGCCGCAACGGTCGCGGGCGCGGCGGCGGGCACGGGCAGTGTGCTGGTGCTGCACTCGTACAATGTGGGCTACAAGTGGACGGACGATATTTCGACTGGAATTATGAGTGTGCTGGGGGAGGGCGGATCTGCGCTGTCGAGTGGGGTAGATGTCGACGTCCAGTTCGAGTACATGGATACGAACAGGATCTATGACGACGAGTACCTGGCGCTGCTGCTCGATACGTATCGCTACAAGTTTGCAGAGCGCAACTTTGACGCGATCGTTGTTTCGGATAACAACGCCTTCAGTTTTCTGCTGGAACACCGCGACGAGCTGTTCGGCGAGACACCGGTGGTGTTCTGCGGGGTGAACTATTTGGACCCGGCGGACCTGGTGGGCCACGCAGGATTCACGGGGGTAAACGAGGCGGCTGACGTGAGGGAGGGGATCGAGCTGGCGCTGGGCCTCCACCCGGACACGCAGTTGGTGGCCATTGTGAACGACACGACGACGACGGGGCAGAGGTTGCACTCGGAGTTGAAGGCGATCGAGGAGGAGTATAAGGGGCGGGTTACTTTTGTGTGGTTCGAAGCGGTGGACATGGTGGACTTGGAACGCGCGCTCAGGGTGCTGCCGCCGCAGAGCATTGTGTTTTATACACGCTTCCTGGTCGACAAGTCGGGCACATTCTACGAGTATGATGAGAGCATCCGGCGGGTGGTGGAGAGCAGCCCTGTGCCTGTGTATGGGACGTGGGATTTCAGCCTGGGATACGGGATCGTGGGGGGAATGCTGACCAGCGGTTTTGAGCAGGGCAAGGCAGCGGCCGAGATGGCGCTGCGCATCGTGCAGGGAGAGCCGGTCGACACCATCCCGGTCGTGATGGAGAGTCCGAACCGGTACATGTTCGATTACACGGCTGTGGCGCGGTGGAATATCCCGCTGTCGGCCTTGCCCCAAGACGCAGTGGTGATCAATCGCCCACTCACGTTTTACGAGCGCTACAGGGGTTGGATCCTGGGCGGCGGGAGTGTGTTCATCGGGTTGGTGTTGGTGATTGCGGGCTTGGTGCGGACGAACGTGCGCCGGCGGCATGCGGAGGCGGCGCTGTTGGTGAGCAACAAGGAGCTGGAGGGCATCCGCAGCACACTGGAGGACCGGGTGGCGCGGCGCACCGCGGCGCTGGACCGCGGGCGCGACCAGTTGGAAGCGGCGGCGCAGGTGGCACGTGAGGCGGCGGCGATCCGCGACGTGGGCACTCTGCTCGACGAGGCGGCGCGTTTGATTACGGATCGGATGAAGTTCTATCATGTCGGCATCTTTTTGATCGATGAGGCAGGCAGGTATGCCGTGCTGCGTGCGGCTTCTTCCGAAGGGGGGCAGCGGATGCTGGCCCATGGTCACCGGTTGCCCGTGGGAACCCGAGGCATCGTGGGCCACGCGGCGAGCAGCCGCGAGCCGCGCATCGCGCTGGATGTGGGCCAGGATGCGGTGTTCTTTGACAATCCCGATCTGCCCCAGACGAGATCCGAGATCGCACTCCCCCTGGTGGCGTATGGGGAGGTGTTGGGCGTGCTCGACGTCCAGTCCGTGGATCGCGAGGCATTTGGCCAGGAGGATGTGGCAGTGCTGCAGACGCTGGCGGACCAGTTGGCGCTGGCGATCGACAACGCGCGACTGCTGCGCGAAGCACAAGACCGGCTGCGCGAGATCACGATGCTGGCCGGCGAGCAGGCACAGGCGGGATGGCGCGAGTTTGTGGCACGGGCGGCTGCGGATTCAGGGACCATGTCGCTGCGCTACGTGTACGATGGCGTAGACGTCGTGCCGGTTGGGGAAGATGGGGCGACGGTGGATGCCGCAACGGTCGCGGTGGATGCCGCAACCGTCGCGGTGCCGCTGCAGGTGCAAGACGAGGAGGTGGGCCGGCTGCAGGTCAAGTTGGCGGACCGGGCCGCGTCGGCCAGCGAGATAGAGCTGGTGAGGGCGGTGGCGGCGCGGCTGTCGCTGGCGCTCGAGAGGGCGAGGCTGTTCCAGGAGGCTCAGCAGCGCGCGGCGAGTGACCGGTTGGTCGCAGAGGCCACGGCGCGCATGCGGCAGACGCTGAGTGTGGATGTGGTGCTCAAGACGGCTGTCCAAGAGATTGCGGATGCGCTGGGCCTGGCGGCGCTGGATCTGAGGCTGGAGGTGGGGCCGGATGGGGGGAATGGTGACGGGGAGCCCGTTGACTGAGAGGCAAGGGAAGGTCGCCGACCGGGGCGAAGGTGAGACCGGCGACATTCGCACGTGGCAGCACGAGCTGGTGAGCGCAGTGCTGCGCGCGCTGACCTTCGTGGCACCGCTGGCGGCGGTGGCGGCATCCTATTATGATTATTCGAAACAACTTTACATCACCATCCCCTTCTACTGGCTGAGCTATGGGGTGTTGTTGGTGGTGGCGTTCTGGCGACGGGTGCCCTATGCAGCCAAGGTAGTGACGTTGGTGCTGCTGTTATACATGCTGGCGCTGCTCGATTTTCTGTCGGAGGGGCGCGGCGGCAGCGGGCGAATATTCTTGATGATGCTGCCCTTTGCCGCGAGCATTTTTTTCAGCACGCGTCGCGGCCTGGCGGCGATGGGGTTGGTGACGGTGACGATGGTGGGGATGGGGCTGGGCTATTGGACGGGGGAATTGACGGTGCCGCAGGAAGTGGACTCGGCGAACCCGTGGGGCTGGATCAGCAATACCTTTGTCCTGCTGTTGGTTTCGGCGTTTGTGGTGGCATCGCACCATTACCTGGTGCCGCGCATGGCCCGGGCGCTGGGCGAAGGGCGGCGGCTGCGGGAGGCGTTGGAGCAAGAGCGGGCAGATCTGGAGGCGCAGGTCAGGAGGCGCACGGTGGATTTGACACGGCGCAACGTGGCGCTGCAGGCCGCAGCGCAGGTGGCCCGTGACGCGGCGAGGATCCAACCTGGGGGTACTCGGGGCTTGGAACAGGTCATCGAAGAGACGGCGATCTTGATCTCGGATGCCTTTGGCTACTACCACTGCGGCATCTTTGTGGTGGAGGGGGAATGGGCGGTGCTGCGGGCGGTGTCGTCAAAGGAGGGGGAGGCGATGCTTGCCGAAGGGCACCGGCTGCCGGTGAGAGCTGGTGCTGAGGGTGGGGTGGTGGGCAGTGCGGCGGCGAGTGGAGAGGCGCACGTTGCGCTCGACGTCGGGCGCGATGCGGTGTATTTCGACAATCCACACCTTCCGCAAACTCGATCGGAGGTGGCCGTGCCGCTGCGCGTGGGCGGGCCCGAGGGGCCTCGGGGGGTGATCGGGGTATTGGATGTGCAGAGCCACAAGGCAGCCGCGTTCGACGAGGGCGATGTGGCCGTGCTCCAGACGCTGGCCGACCAGATCGCGCTGGCGATGGTCAACATGCGCCTGGTGCAGGACCTGCAGCAGAGTGTGGAGGCGGAGCGGCGAGCGTATGGCGAGTTGAGCCGGGAGGGGTGGCGAGCGCTGCTCGCACAGCGCAAGATAGAAGAGCGCTACGACCCGATGGGGGTGCTGGCGGGAGACGGGGCGTGGCGAGAAGGGGCGAGACGCGCGGCAGTGGAGGAACGGCCGATCTCTGAGACGGTGGGCGATCTGCCAGCGCTGGCCATGCCGGTGAGGGTGCGCGGGCAGGTGATTGGCGTGCTGGACGCGCGCAAGCCCGCAGGCACAGGCGATTGGACCGAGCAGGAGCAGGCATTGCTGGAGACGCTGTCGGATCAGTTGGCGGTGGCACTGGACGGGGCGCGATTGTTCCAGGAGACGCAAGAGCGCGCAGCGCGCGACCGGCTGATCAGCGAGATGACGGCGCGCATGCGCGAGTCGCTCGACATACGCACGGTGCTCGAGACGGCGGCGAACGAGCTGTACGATCAACTGGGGCTGGAGAAGGTGGCGATCTACCTGTCGGCGGAGGAAGAATAATGCTTGCCCGGATCAGAAGCTGGTTGGCACCGCCCAAATTCGAGAATGACGAGGAAGGGAGCAATGCAGCGGCTGTTCTCAACGCGATGCTGTTGATGGTGTTTGGCGCCCTCTTGTTCTATCTCATAGTTGCCCTGTTCGCCCGTAGCACGGTGGAGCCTTTCGTGTTTGTCGTTGTGTTGTTCCTGATGGCTACCTGCGCTGGATCGTTTGTCCTGTTGCGGCAGAAGCATGTGCGGCCGGCCGCGATCGTGATGACGTTGGTGTTTTGGGCGGCTTTTACGGTGGCTGCGCTCATTTTTGGGGGGATGCACGACGAGGCGGTTTTGGGGTATTTTGTGGTCATTGTCCTGGCAGGTGTTCTGCTGGGTCATTACGGGCTCGCGGCGTTTACTGCGCTCAGTGCATTGTCGATAGTAGGGCTCTATGCTGCCGAGTATATGGATCTGATCACGCCGCAGCTCGATTTCCCATCCACTGCCAGCGATCTGGTCCTGATTGTGCTCTTGATCACGATGGGTGCGGTATTGGTGGGATACAACGTGCAACGGTTGTCGCGGTTATACAGGGTCGCCAGGCAGAGCGCGATGGCGCTGGAGGAGAGCAACGCCGAGCTGGAAGTGAGCCGCGACGTGTTGGCGCAGCAAGCGCGCCAACTTGAGCGCCGTGCCCATTATCTGGAGGCGACGGCAGCGGTCGCGCGGGATACGACGCTGGAGTTGGACATCCGGGAATTGCTGCCGCGGCTGGTGCGCCTGGTGAGCGCGCAGCTCGGCTTTTATCACGCCGGGATCTTTTTTCTGGAGCCGAATGGAGAGTGGCTCGCGCTTCAGGCGGCTTCGAGTGAGGGCGGCCAGCGTATGCTGGCGCAAGGTCACCGGCTGAGGGTCGGACAGGGAGTCGTGGGCGATGCCGCCGAGCGTCGCCGCTATCGGGTGATGATGGATGTGCGGCAGCAGGGCGCGGCTGAGGCCACATACTTTGACAACCCGGATCTGCCAGAGACGCGCTCGGAGGCGGCGCTGCCACTGTTGGCGCGTGGCGAGCTCATCGGGGTGCTGGATGTGCAGAGCACCGAGCCCAATGCCTTTGATGACGAAGATCTGATCGCTTTACAGGCGATGGCCAACCAGTTGGCGGTGGCGCTGAGCAATGCACGGCTCTACTGGGAGGCACAGCAGGCGCTGGAAGCGGAGCGTGGGGCGTATGGTGAGCTGAGCCGGCAGGCGTGGCAGGAACTGCTCCGCGTGCAGCCCGAGCTGGCCATTGTCAGGAGCCAAGAGGGCATTCTTCCGATCTCGACGCCGCCTGACCAGGAGGTGAGGGAGGCCCTGAAAACAGGGCACTCTGTGGTGGGGGCGCGACCAGCCGCACAGCGTACGGCCCTGCGCCAGGATAGCGGGGAGGGGGGACAATCCCCCGGCTTGGCCGTGCCGATCCGGGTGCGCGGGCAAGTCATTGGGGCCATTGATGCGCACAAGCCGGCAGGGAGCGGGGCGTGGACGCCAGAGCAGATCGTACTGCTGGAGACGCTGTGTGAGCAGTTGGGCGACGCGCTGGACGACGCGCGGATGTATCGAGATGCCCAGCGGCGGGCCGCTCGCGAGCAGACCCTGTCCGCGGTGACAGGGCGGGTGCGCGAGAGCCTGGACGTGAACGTGGTGCTGCAGCGCGCGGTGCAAGAGATGCGACAGGCCCTGGGGGTGGCAGAGGTCGAGGTGCGGTTGGAACCCTTTGGCCACTTGCCGGCGGGCAGAGGGCAGAGTGATGAGGAGGTCCGCCGTGGAGTTTGAGCAGTTGCGCTCGCTGCGCTGGGCAGCCTGGATCGGCCTGGTGGGACTGGCCGCGGCCGGTATTTTCAACGTGGCCGGCTTTGTGCAGACCGGCGCGTGGCAGATGCTGGTGGTCATTGCGGCTGTGGTGGTGAGTGGTATCGGGGTGATCGTGGCCAACCGGCTCGCCTCGCGCGGCCGCCTGCCGGCGGCACGCAACGTGCTCCTGGCAGCGATGACTTTGTCATTCACGTCGGGCGAGCTGGTGCACTCGGGCCTGACGTGGTACCTGGGCATCGGCGGGGTGGCGCTTATCTTGCTGGTAGGATTGGTGCTGATCCCTGGCCGGTGGTGGAGATGGGTGGTGGTGGCGGCGGGCTATGCCGGCTATGTGGCCCTGGTCAACTGGCTGGAGCCGCTGCCGCGCTACGACGTGCGGCAGCTTGGGTTGGGCACGGACGCGTTTGTGGTGGCGCTGATCGGTTTCCTGGTCGTCGCGGCGCTCTTTCTGGCCGGGCGTTTCTACCAGCGCCTGGTTTCGATCCGCGTGCGGCTGCCTGTCAGCTTTGCGCTGGTGGTGTTGGGTACGGTGGTGGTGATCGCATCGGTGGGCGCCGTGGTAGGCTCGCAGGGAGGGCGCCGGCAGGCGCTGACTCAGCTCGAATCGGTGGCCAGGATGAAGGAGGCCGAGATCGATCAGTGGATCGGGCGCGTGGAGGCCGAGCTCGACGCCGCGCTGGCCGGCGGCCAGCTCACGCCGCGCATGGTGTTGATCCTGGAAACGCCCGATCCAACTGACACCGAGCTCTTTTATCCACGCAACTATTTGCGCTACGCAGTTGAAGAGAGCGAATATTTCGACGATTTCGCGCTGCTCGACCGCCAGGGGCGCGTGCGCCTCTTTACGGCCATTGATTCCGAGGAGCCCGAGGCTGTGCGCGAGGCCGATCTGCGCCGGGGCCTGGAGGGGTTTCACCTCCAGCCCCTCTTGTACGCGGCAGAGCGGTACCGGGCACCGATGGTGGCCATGCGCCCGATCACGGACGAGACGGGCCAGGCCATCGGGGTGCTGGCCGGGATGGTGGACACGGCCTCGTTGAGCGAGCTGTTGGGCGAGCGGGCGTGGTTGGGCGCCACGGGTGAGATGTATCTGATCGATCGTAACCGGCGGCTGCTGACAGACCTGCGCTTCAGTCACCTGCACAGGATTTTGCTCAACACAGAGCTCGAGTCGTTGGGCGTAGCAAGCCAGGCGGACCTCTCGATGGCCTACCAGGATTATCGCGGCGAACAGGCCGTCGGCATATTGCACTGGCTGCCGCAATTGGACATGGGGTTGGTGGCCAAGCAGGATAGGGCCGAATCGGCAGCGGTGATGAACCAGATCCTGCGCGTGATCGTGCTGGTAGCGGCGGGCGCGTTTGTGGTGGCAGTGGGCGTTTCCTTGCTGATGACGCGCAGCATCACCGGGCCATTGGCCGAGCTGACCAGCACGGCCGGCCGGATCGCCAGCGGTGATTTGAGCCTGGCTCCGGCGCTTGCTCAGCGCGACGAGATCGGCGCGTTGAGCCGTGCCTTTGCCAGCATGACAACGCAGTTGCGTGAGCTGATTGGCAGTCTCGAGGAACGTGTGGCAGAGCGGACCCAGGAGCTGGCGCGGCGGTCGGCCTACCTGGAGGCGTCGGCAGAGGTGGGGCGCGCGGCGACGTCGATCCTCGACCCGAACCAGTTGATGCGCGAGGTGGTAGATCTGATCCGTGAGCGGTTCGATCTCTACTATGTGGGGCTGTTTGTGACCGATGAGGCGGGCAAGTGGGCGGTGCTGCGCGCGGGCACGGGGCGAGCAGGGGAGTTGATGCTAGGGCGCGGGCACCGCATCCAGGTGGGCACGGGGCTCATCGGGTGGAGTATTGCGCACGCCCAGGCGCGTGTGGCAGAGGTCCCGAAGGCGAGTACTCTCGCCCCCCCTCGGGCGGACCCGAGTACCCCTCGGGCGGTAGCCAAGGACAGCCTACGCCTGGCCACACCAGAGCTGCCAGAGACGAGGTCGGAGGCAGCGCTGCCGCTCCGGTCGCGCGGGCAGGTGTTGGGGGCGATCACGGTACAGGATACGAAACCGGCTGCCTTTGACGAGGCCATGTTGGCCGCTTTGCAGACAATGGCCGACCAGGTGGCGGTGGCGATCGACAACGCCCACCTCTTTGCCGAGAGCCAGCGCGCATTGGAGGCGGAGCAGCAGGCGTACGGGCAGATCAGCCGGCAGGCATGGCTGCGTTTGATCGAGTCGGCGGCAGTGAAGGGCTATCGGTGTGATGAGGTGGGGGTGATGCCGGCCAGCGGGGATCTGCCCTGGCTGTCGCAACGAGCGGTGGCCGAGCGGCGGGTGGTCGTGAACGAGCCGGCACCACGCCCAGAGGAAGCTTATCCCGAGGGGGCCCGAGAGTACTCGGGGGAGGGAAGCGGCAACGGGCTCCTGCCCGAAGGGGCACCGGGTACGGACGGTCAGCCGGATCGGGCCGAAGCCGCGATCCCGGTCCTGGTGCGCGACCAGGTGCTTGGCGTGCTCCGTTTTCGTAAGGAGGCGGGGGATCAGACGCCGTGGAGCCGGGAGCAGATCGCGCTGGTCGAGGGCATGGCCGAGCAATTCGGGCAGGCCCTGGAGAGCGCCCGCCTCTACCAGGACACCCAGCGCCGTGCCGCCCAGGAGCGACTGGTGGCCGAGGTTACGGCCCGCATGCGCGAGACGTTGGACATGGAAAGTGTGCTCAGGACCACTGTGGATGAGATGTACACCGCCCTCGGGCTGGACGAAGTGGTGATCCGCCTGGTCAGCGATCAAAACGAGATCCAGGATAGGGAAGGGAAGGACAATGTTTAACCGGATGAGACGATTCTTTGCTCCACCGGTCTTTGAGGACGATGAGGACAAGACTCGTGTGGCCGGTTTGCTCAACGTGATCCTGCTGTGCATCCTGGCGGTGGCGGGAATGATTGGTTTGGCCGCACCCTTTGCCCTCCCCAGCCCCGTGGTCGGCGTGGTGGTTGCGGGCTCTATGTTCCTGCTGTGCCTAGGCGCGCTCTTCCTAATGCACCGTGGTTATGTTCAACCCGCAAGCCTGATCGCTGTGTCGCTACAATGGATCACTTATGTGGTCCTGGTCCTACTCACAGGTGGAATGACCAGCCTTCTATCTGTCGGCCTCTTCACGGCGGTGATGATGGCCGGGTTGCTTTTGAGTGGGCTGGCTGCGTTGGCTGTCGCTGGGTTGAGCATTCTGGTTAGTTTGGGCATCGTCGCTGCGGAGAGCGCTGGTTTTCTGCCGACCCCCCTCCTCCTTCTGCAGGCGGGTACGGCCTGGCTGGTTCTGGCAGCGAACCTTCTCCTTGGAGCCTTGATACTCTACCTTGCGGCCCGCAGCCTCAACCAGGCGCTGGGGCGTGCCCGCCACCTTGCGGGTGAGCTGGAGGGGCAGAGAGAACACCTGGAGGAAACGGTGGAAGCGCGCACGCACGACCTGACCCGCCGAACCCGCTACCTGGAGGCGACGGCGGCGATCTCGCAGGAAGCGGCAGGCGTGTTGGATGTCCAGGAACTGCTGACGCGTGTGGCGACGTTGATCAGCGAGCGGTTTGGCTTTTACCATGCGGGGGTTTTCTTGTTGGACGCAAGCAGGGAGTGGGCCGTCTTGCAGGCCGCGTCGAGTGCCGGAGGCGAGCGCATGTTGGCCCGCGGTCACCGGCTGAGGGTTGCTGCCGGAGGGCGGCCAGGTGAGGGGATCGTGGGCTATGTGACGGGCCGCAATCGGCCGCGCGTGGCGCTGGACGTGGGCCAGGATGCGGTCTTTTTTGACAACCCTGACCTGCCCGAAACGCACTCGGAGATGGCGCTCCCCCTGCGTGCCCGGGGGGAGGTGATCGGCGCGCTGGACGTGCAGAGCCGGGAGCCGGGGGCCTTTAGTGACGAGGACGTGGCCGTTTTGCAGACGCTGGCCGACCAGGTGGCGCTGGCCATTAGCAATGCCCGCCTCTTTCGACAGGCCCAGGAGAGCCTGGAGGCTGAGCGGCGCGCCTACGGCGAGTTGAGCCGCGAGGCGTGGAATAAACTGCTCCGTGGTCGGCCCGACCTGGGATTCCTCAGGAATGAAAAAGGCGTGAGCCCGGCCGGCGACGTGTGGCATCCGGAAATGGAGGCTGCCCTGCAGAGCGGCCAGCCAGTGGCAACGGCTGATGACGCCCGAGGGGTACTCGGGTCCGCCCGAGGGGGACTCGGGCCGGGGGAGCCCGGGCTTGGAGATGCTGCCATGGGGCAAGCAGATAGACTGGCGATCCCGATCAAAGTAGGTGGCCACGTCATCGGCGTGGTCAATGTCCAGAGAAGCAGCAAGGGGGGCATGCCTGAGGGCGCCCCCGAGTACGCCTCGGCCTGGTCACCAGAGGAGATTCAACTGATGGAGACGCTGAGCGAGCAGCTTGGGGTGGCCTTGGAGAGTGCGCGCCTCTATGCAGATACACAGCGGCGTGCGGCCCAGGAGCAGCTCGTGGGCGAGGTGACGGCTCGCATGCGCGCGACGCTGGACGTGAACACGGTGCTGCAGACGGCGGTGCAAGAGATGCGCCAGGCGATGGGTTATGCCGAGGTCGAGGTGCTTCTGGACCCCGGCCCGGCCGGGCCTGAGGTCCCGTGATCGCAGGGGCAGGCCGCAACGGGTATGGAGACAGAGGATGAGTGAAGCGATGCAAGATCGACACCTGGAGACGCTCGCACAGGCAGATGCCCAGGAGCGTGCGGCCCTCGGCCGGGGTCCCGAGCAGAGATCGGGCGAGCTCGGCCTGGAAAATGTGCGGGCCTGGCAGGAGAGGTTGGTTGGGGGGATGCTTCGGGCGATCTCTATCGTCGGGCTGCTGGTGGCTGCGGCAGGGACGTATGACTCTTATGCGAACCAGGAGTTCTGGACGATCCCCTTCTACTGGGGCTCCTATGGCGTTGTTGTCTTGCTCACACTCTGGCGGCGAGCGCCGTACGCGCTTTGCGCGTCGGCCATTATGGCCCTGGTATATATCCTGGGTTGCACCGATTTTGTTCAGGATGGGCGCAGTGGAAGTGCGCGCGTGTTCATGTTGGTTGTGCCTTTTTTGGCTGGCTTGCTTTTGGAAACGAGACGGAGCATCGCGGCGCTCGTGCTTGTCACCTTGACCATGGCCGGCTTTGGCTGGGCCTTCTCTGCGGGCGTCTTGTCGCCCGCGACCGTTGCGACCGCGACCGTTGCG
>JAFGIA010000015.1 GCA_016929795.1 Anaerolineae bacterium | reverse complement strand
TCGGCAAGCTGCGGTCGCGCCTCGCCCAGCAGGGCCAGGGCGGTTTGCAGGGTGGGCGGCTGGGCCTGATCCGCCGTCACGAGCAGCGGTTCGAGGGCCTGCGCCGCCTGCGCGCCGCTGTCGCTCAGCTCAAGCGCCATCGACAGCAGTGCGGGCGCTGCTGCCAGGTCCGCGCCATACCGCGGCAGCCAGCGGAGGTGCGGCGCGACGTCGAGCCAAAAGGCGAATTCGTTCTGCACGCCGCGCAGGTCATGATGCATCAGGGTCAGCAGTTCGGCGGGCGAACCCTGCATCGTACCGGGGGCGTCCTGGAGCAGGGGGCGCAGCGCCGCCACATCGTTTTGCAGCACGCGCTGCCACCGCCACGCGCGGACAACTTTCGCGCTGCCGCCGATCAGCAGCAGCGCCAGGTCGAGAATGAGGAACCAGCGCCAGAAAGCGCGTGGGCGTTTTCGCGTCGCTTCCTTGTTCTGTGTCGTTGCGAGAGTGGTTTTACCGCAGAGATCGCAGGGGTCGCTGAGTCTTTTATTGTCTCTCTGCACCTGCAGCGACCTCTGCACCTGCAGCGACCTCAGCGCCCTCAGCGGCCTCCGCGGTGAAAAACCTGGCGACTGCGTGGCACCTGTGTTTTGGTGATTCATGGGCTGGCATCCTGGGCGTGCGATGACAGGAGCGCGGCGCGCGCCAGGGCGTGCGTGGCGGACGGGACGTCGTCCCACACCATGTAGACGGCGGCCAGGTTGGTGTAGGCGCGGTGATTGAGTGGGTCCCACGCCAGCGCGGTCTGGAACAACTGCCCGGCCTGGGTGGCTTGCGCGTAGCGCGCTTCTGGCGGGAGGTCTGGGGCGCGCTGCAGGTGCTGCAACACGCGGCTCCCGGCGACGGTGTAGCCCCAGGAGATCACGATGGGGTGCAATGGCCAGATGACCAGCAGAACGATCCCGGCCAGGATGATGCAGTGCACTGCCAAGCGGAGCCGGTCACGGTTCATAGGCCGTTGCTTACGGGATGCGGATCACGTGCCCGGCCTCTAGTCCAGAGAGGACCTCGGTTTCGCTGCCGGTTGACATGCCTGTTTCAATCTCAACTTGCTGTACCGCGCCGTTGGGCTGCACGCGTTCCACGTATTGACGCCCGCCACTCAGGATAATCGCTTGCGTGGGGATCAGCAGCACGTTCTCTTTAGTGCGCACGATAATGCGAATGTCGGCCCCCATACGCATGGTGGCGGGGATATCCTGATCCTCGTCGAAGATAATGGTCACGTCGTAGGCCCATTTTCCCTGCCACAGCACGGCCTGGCTGGCGATCTGCAGCACCGTCCCGTGGTACGTGCGATCCAGGTAGGCATCCAGCACCAGCTCGACGCGCTGCCCGATGGCGACGCGATACGCGTCTTCTTCGAAGATCGTGGCGATGGCCCACAGTTCGGTGGGATCAGAGAGCACGCCGATCGGTTGGTAGGCGCTGACCCCCTCGCCGACCCGTTTTTCGACCGACAGCAGCACGCCGGAAAACGGCGCGATCAACTGCGTGTCGGTCATTTGCTGGGACGCTTGTAAATAGAGCATCTCGGCCTGGGCGTACTGGATCTGGGCGATGGAATAGTTCAGGTCTTGCATGGACCGGGTTGAGCCTCGCGCCATCCTTGCTGCCCACAACTGCGCCGCAGCCACGGCGTTGGCGGCGTCCGCACTGGCCTCCGCCTGGGGAACGTAGAGATCGCACTGCCGGTAATCCAGATCATCCTCTGCCGTGCGCCGGCAGCGTTCCGCGCTCAACTGCGCGTTGGTGACGGCCTGTTTGCCCTGCAGCACGACCTGGTTGTAGGAGGCATAGGCGATGGCGATCGTTTGTTCGATCTCGGCCCCCTGCGTTTGTGAAATCAACTCGGCCTGCGCCAGTTGGAGATGGGCCAGGTCGAGCGCGTAACGGCGATCGATCACTTCGTTCTCGATGGCGACGGCGCTCAATTCGGCCAGAAGCTGCCCCTGCGTCACCTGGTCGCCAGGGGCGACGTGCAGCCCCTTCAACGTGCCGTCGAGGGGAAAAACGAGGTTGGTTTCGCGCCGGGCCTCGATCCGCCCGCGCGTTTCGAGCGCGTCTACGATCTCGCCCAGCGCGACGGTGGTGGTCATCGTCGATGCCGCCCGCGGGCTGGCGGTGGGCACGGGCGTCGGCGGCACAAAGGTCGGCACAGGGTTCCCCGCCGGCTGCTGGCAAGCGGCGAGCAACAGAATGGCAAATCCAATTACAATAAGCACTTTATACGATTTCACGATCATAACTCCAATATTTCTCTGCACGGTCAGCCTTCAGCTCTGGCTGATAGCTGACGGCTGAGAGCTATCTGCTTGTTTGCGATGCCGCCTGCGCTTGCGCTTTGTCAGCCAGTCGAACAAGCCCCGCCGCCCGCCATCCGTGTAGTCGTGGTAATAGTAATAATAGTAGTACCCGCCGCTGCGCGCCTTCACGCGGTTGAGCACCACGCCCAGGATCACCCCGCCCACGCTGGCGATGCGTTCGGCGGCCTGCACGGCGGCCGGGATGCGGGTTTTTGCGCTGTCCATCACCAAAATCACGCCGTCCACCAGCGTGGAGAGCACCGCCGCATCGGAGACGGCCAGCACCGGCGGGCTATCGAGAACGACCACGTCGGCCTGCTCGGTCAGTTCGCCGACAAAGCGCTTGAACGTTTGCGAGGCCAGCAGTTCTGTCGAATCCGGCGCGCGCGAACCGACGGAGACCAGGCGCAGGGACTCCACCTCCGTCTGGCGCACGGCGCGGGGGCGGTCCTCGACGGCGAGCAGCGCTTCCGTGAGGCCCGGCTCAAGCGGAAGGTTGAAGGTCTTGTGCAGGGTGGGGTGGCGCAGGTCCGTATCGACCAAGATCACCGACTTGCCCCCCTGCGCGATCACCGCCGCGAGATTGGCCGCCGTGAACGATTTGCCATCGGTGGGCTGCGGGCTGGTCACCAGCAGTGTGCGCGGCGGCTCGTCGAGGTTGGTGAATTGGATGCTGGTGCGCAGGTTGCGAAACGCCTCCGC
>JAFGIA010000014.1 GCA_016929795.1 Anaerolineae bacterium | reverse complement strand
GCGCAGGGCGCCGGCCTTGATCAGGCACTCGAGCGCGCGGCGGTTGACCTGGCGCAGGTCAACACGGCGCACGAAATCGTCCACATCCTCGAAGGGCTGGCCGCCAGCGTAGGCGCGCAGGCGCCCGGCGCCCTGGAGCGTGGCCCCACGCGCTTTGAGGATGGCGGTGACCGGCCCCTCGCCGACGTTCTTGATCGCACCCAGCCCGTAGCGGATGGCGCACCCGCCGCCGCCCTGTGGATTCTCCTCGATGGTGAACGCCATGCCGCTATGGTTCACGTCAGGAGGCAGCACCTCGATGCCGAGGCGGCGCGCCTCGGCGATGAGCAGGCCCACCTTTTCGGTATTGCCCTGCTCCACGGTCAGGAGGGCGGTCATGAACTCGACGGGGTAGTGGGCTTTCAGAAAAGCCGTCTGTACCGTAATGATGGCATAGTCGGCGGCGTGCCCCTTGTTAAAGCCATAGCGCGCAAAGTATTCGATGTCGCCAAAGATGGCCCCGGCGGTCTCTTGATCGAGGCTGTTGGCCATGCAGCCGGCGACGAATTTGGTCCTGTGCTCGAGCAGCGCCTCTTTGAGCTTTTTGCCCACCGCCTTGCGGATCATGTCGGCCTCGCCAGGCTCATATCCTGCCAGCTGGGTGGCGATCTGGATGATCTGCTCCTGGAAGACAATGATGCCGTACGTCTCTTTCAGGATCGGCTCGAGCAGGGGGTGGCGGTAAACGACGGGTTCCTCGCCGTGCATACGCCGGATGTAGGTGGGGATGTGCTCCATCGGGCCCGGGCGGTAGAGGGCCAGCACGGCCACAATGTGCTCGTAGCGCGACGGTTTCATCTCGCCCAGCACGCGGCGAAAGCCGCCCCCTTCCACCTGAAAGATGCCGAGGACGTTGCCGCTGGCGAGCAGCGCGTAGGCCGCCGGGTCGTCGAGTGGGATGGGCAGATCGCCACCGGTGAGCGCTTCCAGTGCCTGCGTGCCACTCGGTGGGATCGTGTATTGTGTGTAGCTCACCCCGTGGCGCGCCTTGATCAGCTCGACCGCCAGGCGCAGGACGGTCAGGGTGCTCAGCCCGAGAAAGTCGACTTTGAGCAAGCCCGTGTCCTCGATCACATCCATCGTGTACTGGGTGACGGGCAGGCCCTCTTCGGCGCCGCGGGTGGCGCGGTGGAGGGGCGTGTACTCGACGAGGGGCTTGTCGGTGATGACCACGCCGGCCGCGTGGGTGCTGGCGTGGCGCGACACCCCTTCCACTTCTTTCGCCGTGTCGAGCACCGTGCGCACGTAATCGACTCCCTCGTACATCTGCAGCAGCTCGGGCACGCCGGCCAGCGCCTGATCGAGTGTCACGCCCGGCCCGCCGGGCACCAGGCGCGCCACCTTGTCGATCTCGCCCAATGGGATGTCGAGGGCGCGCCCCACATCGCGGATCGCTGCCTTGGCGCCCAGGGTGCCAAAGGTGATGATCTGCGCCACCTTGTCGACGCCATATTTACGCACGGTATAGTCGATCATCTCCTGGCGGCGGTCGTCAGGGTAGTCGAGGTCGATGTCGGGCATGGTGACGCGGTCGGGGTTGAGAAAGCGCTCGAAAATCAGGCCGTAGGCCAGGGGATCGATGTTGGTGATGCCCAGGCCATAGGCGACGATGCTGCCGGCGGCCGATCCGCGGACGTTCCACCAGATATCCTGCTTTTTGGAAAACTCGCACAGGTCCCACACGATCAGGAAATAGACGTCAAAGCCCATGCTGTGGATAATGCGCAGCTCGTGGTTCAAACGCTGCTGGATCTGCTCCGAGTGAAAGGCGTCGCCATAGAGGCGGCGCAGGCCCTGCTCGGTCAGGTGGCGCAGGTAGGTGTCGGGCGTGTGGCCGGTGGGGATCTCGAGCTCGGGCAGGTGAAAGCCGGTGCGGTCGAGGTGGACGTCGCACCGCTCGGCGATGGCGACGGTGTTGCGCAGGACGTCAGGCACGTCGCCAAAGAGGGCCGCCATCTCGTGCGGCGAGCGCAGGTAGTAGCTGTCGTTGTTCATTTTGAGATGCGCCGGGTCGTTGATCGTCTTGCCCGTCTGGATGCAGAGGAGCACCTCGTGCGCGTGCGCCTGATCGCGGCGCACATAGTGGACATCGTTCGTCGCCACGAGGGGGATGCCCAGCTCGCGCCCGATGGCCACCAGCTCCCTGTTCACCCCGGCCATCTCGGGGAGGTCGTGCTCTTGCAGCTCCAGGTGAAACCCTTCCGGGCCGAACACGTCACGATACCAGGCGGCGGCCCGGCGCGCCTGCTCGGGCTGGCCGTCCTGGATGCGGCGCGGCACCTCGCCCGATCCACACGACGACAGGGCGATCAGCCCCTGCGCGTGGGCGGCCAAAAAGTCGCGGTCGACGCGCGGCTTGTAGTAAAAGCCGTCGAGCTGGGCGGTCGTGGCAATCTGCATCAAGTTATGGTAGCCGGTTTGATCCTGGGCCAGCAGGACGAGGTGGAAGGACTTGGCATCCTTTTGCGCGTCTTTTTGCAACATGCCACGCGGTGAGAGATAGATCTCGCAGCCGACGATCGGCTTGATGCCCGCCTTTTTCGCGGCCTGGTAAAAGTGCAGGATGCCAAACATCACGCCATGGTCGGTGAGCGCCACGGCAGGCATGCCCATCTCGGCGGCGGCGCGGGTCAGGTCTTTTACCTTGGCCAGGCCGTCGAGCAGCGAAAAGTCACTATGCACGTGCAAGTGAACGAAATCTACCGTCGACCCCATTCCCTCCCCCTTGCTGTCCATTATACCACACACACGCGGATCGGCCAAGACCCACTCGCCTCAAGAGATAGCCCGCTTCCAGTTTGACACATCGCGCGCACGATGCTAAAATCGTGTCATGGATGTTGCCCACTTGGACGCTTGCATATTGGCGTTTACTACCAGCACCCGTGGTCATGGCTGCGGCAGCGCTTCTCATCATGCCCCACTAACGGCGCACCAGACAGAAAGCACCGTTTCCGTGGGCAGCGGTAGGCAGCTCGATCCCGGGTTATGACCTGGGTGGCGCGAGAGGAGGTACTATCGGGTAATCAGAACGTTGTTGGCAGACACCTGGGCCGTTCGTGCCCAGGCGGTAGAATCCACTTAATTCCCTGAAGGAGGGACTCTATGAAGAGCAAGACGTTAGGACTATTGATCGCCATCGTCCTGGTCGTTCTGCTGGCTGCCCCCGTGGGGGCGCTGCCGGCGCCCGACCAGGCAGTGCCGGCGCCCAACACCGGCGAGCCTGGCGTGTACATCGTCAGGTTCGAAGGTGCCTCGCTGGCCAGTTACGAAGGTGGTATCGCGGGACTGGAAGCGACCAGCCCGGCCGCGACAGGAGAGGCCAGGCTTGATGCCAAGAGTCCGGCCAGCCTCGCCTATCTCGACTACCTGGCCGGCCGCCACGACCAGTTCGTGGCCGCCATGGAGCGGACCCTGGATCGCTCCGTGGAAGTACTCTATCGCTACGACGTCGTCCTGAACGGCATGGCCGTGCGAATGACCGGCCAGGAGGCGGCCCAGGTCGCCGCACTGCCCGGGGTCGTCGATGTGCAGCTCGAGACGATTGAGCAGCCCGACACGGTCGACAGCGTGCCATGGATCGGTGCCCCCAGCATCTGGGATGGCAGCGCGGTGCCGGGAGGCAGCGGCACGTATGGCGAGGGCGTGATCGTCGGTATCCTCGATACCGGCATCAACTCCGATCACCCCTCTTTTGCCGCCACAGGCCCCGTCGATGGATACGTCCACATCAACCCGTATGGCGCTGGTGTCTATGTCGGCCACTGCGTGGCCAACCCCGGCTTTTGCAACGACAAGCTGATCGGTGCCTGGAACTATACGGACGGGCCCGAGGACACCAACGGTCACGGCAGCCACACCGCCAGCACGGTGGCCGGCAACTTTGTCAACGCGGGCATCACCACGCCCAGCGGCTTTGTCGTCAACGCCCAGATCTCGGGTGTCGCCCCCCACGCTAACGTGATCATGTACGATGTGTGCGATGCCGGAGGCTGCGGCAGCGCGGGCTCGGTGGCTGCGATCAACCAGGCCGTGCTCGATGGCGTCGACGCGATCAACTATTCGATCTCGGGCGGCAACAACCCCTACAGCGACTTGGTGGAGCTGGCCTTCCTCGATGCCAACACGGCCGGCATCTTTGTGTCGACCTCGGCCGGCAACAATGGCCCTGGCGCCTCCACGGTGGCGCACCGCTCCCCGTGGGTGTCCACCGTCGCCGCCAGCACCCACAACCGGCTCTACACCACCGGCCTGATCAACATGTCCGGCGGCTCCACGACGCCACCGGCCGACATGAGCGGCCAGAGCATCAGCACCGGCATTGATAACCGGCCCATCGTCTATGCCGGCAACTATGGCGACCCACTGTGCGGCACCCCATTCCCGGGCGGCACCTGGACGAATGAGATCGTCGTGTGCGACCGCGGCGGCGGCATTGCCCGTGTGGACAAGGGGGCCAACGTGCTCGCTGGCGGCGCGGATGGATTCGTGCTGGCCAATGACGCGGCCAGCGGCGACTCGCTGGTCGCCGACGCCCACTACCTGCCCGCCGTTCACATCACCTACGACGACGGCGTGATCCTGAAGGCCTGGCTGGCCGATGGCGGCGCGGGACACACGGCCACCATCCCCGCCACAACCGCCGATCTGTCGCCAGCCAATGGCGACATCATGGCCAGCTTTAGCTCGCGCGGTCCGAACACGACCTTTGACGCGCTCAAGCCCGACATGACGGCGCCGGGTGTGGCTGTCCTGGCCGCCTCCATGAACGGCATCGAGTATGAGTGGATGGGGGGCACGTCGATGTCGAGCCCCCACAACGCCGGCGCCGGCGCCTTGATGAAGGCGCTCTATCCGTCGTGGACGCCGTCCGAGATCAAGTCGGCCATCATGACCACCTCCGAGACCGACAACCTGCGCAAAGAAGACGGCGTGACGCCGGCGGACCCGTTTGATGTGGGCGCCGGGCGCGACGACTTGATGTACGCCGCCCTGGCGGGCATCGTGTTCGACGAGACCCGGGCCAACTACGAGGCGGCGAACCCCGCAACAGGGGGCGACCCCAAGACACTGAACGTGCCCAGCCTCCAGGACAGCAACTGCGGCGGCACCTGCTCGTGGACGCGCGTGGTCTCGAGCACGCAAAGTGCAGCCGTCACCTGGACGGCCTCGGGCACGGGGATGGGCTTTACCTTCAGCCCGGCCTCCTTCTCCCTGCCAGCCGGTGCGACCCAGGAGATCGTTATCACGGCTAACGTAGCCGGTCTGCCGATCGGTTCTTGGGCCTTTGGCGAGGTGACGCTGACGCCTTCGGACAGCTCGATTCCCGAAGCGCACCTGCCGGTGGCGGTCATCCCGTCAGGGGATGTCCCGGTGATCTCGGTCGAGCCGGCGGGCTTTGACACCACCCAGCAGGTC
>JAFGIA010000098.1 GCA_016929795.1 Anaerolineae bacterium | reverse complement strand
GTCCTGTCCGAGATCGCCCTCACCTATCGCTGCCAGAACCGGTGCACCTTCTGTTACGCCAGCGCCCCCGAGCGCGGCCGCCAGGTGCCAGAGATGACCACCGGCGAGGTCAAACAGATCCTCGACATCATTGTCGACGACGCCCGCGTGCCCACCGTATCCTTCACCGGCGGCGAGCCCACCCTGCGCCCCGACCTGCCAGAGTTGATCGCCTATGCCAAAAGCCGCCGCATGCGCACCAACCTGATCACCAACGGCCGCCGTTGTGGCGCTACCGGTTATGTCAACAAACTTGCCGCTGCCGGCCTCGACTCAGCACAGGTAAGCTTGGAAGCGGCGGCCCCCGACGTGCACGACGCTGTCGTGGGCAGGCCCGGCGCATGGCAGGCGACGGTGCGTGGCCTCCGTCACCTGAAAGCCGCCGGCATCCACGTCCACACCAACACCACCATCAACCGCCTCAACCGCGACAACCTGCTCGACCTGGTCGATTTTCTGGCCGGCATGGGCCAGCCCTACCTGAGCATGAACATGGTCATCCGCACCGGCGACGCCGTTGGGAGCATGGAGATCGGGTATCAGGAAATCGGCGACCTGGTCGTGCCGCTAAAAGAACGGGCGAACCAGCACGGCATGAGATTCGTCTGGTACTCCCCCGTGCCGCTCTGCCTCTTTAACCCCGTCGCCCATGGCCTGGGCAGCCAGTCGTGCTCAGCCGCCGACGGCCTGCTGAGCGTGGCGCCAGACGGGAGCGTGCTGCCCTGCTCAAGTTTCGAGCATGGCGTGGGCAGCCTGCTCCACGAGCCGTTCGAGACGGTCTGGAACCGGCGCGCAGCCCGCTACTGGCGCAAAAAAGAGTTCCTGCCCCCTGGCTGCCGCGACTGCGAGCTCGCCTCGCTCTGCTGCGGCGCCTGCCCCCTCTACTGGGACGAGCGCGGCGATTTCGCCGAGCTGGATGCGCACACAGCGCCGACCTCGGTCCTGTCGCGCATGATGTGGCAGGCCAGGCGGCGCTGGCTGGGCCAGGTGCGCGGCGTCGGCATCCGCTAGCCCACCCCACCCCGTGCCGCAATCCTCCCGGATTGCGCCGGGCTCACAACCCGGAGGGTTGTGCTACACTTGGCCGCAAACCGGTGGGTTGCAGTACCGCCGCGCGATCAGCCGCTCCACTGCTCGCACATCCCGCCGGAACGGCCCTTCCGCCTCCATCTTCAGGCTCGTCAGGGCCGCCGCCCAGATCGTCGCTTCGGCCGGCGGTGCCGAGAGCCGTTTCGCTGCGTACGCCGCCAGGCACGTATCTCCCCGCCCGCTCCTCCCGACGAGCGCCGCAGGATAAAAACCCGCCTCGTGAAACTCGCCACCGGCATAGACGAGCAGCCCATCGCGGTGGGTGAGCACGATCTCTGCCGGCCCCATCCCCGCCAGCCGCCGTGCCGCGGCGTGTAGGGTGGACTCACCCGTCAGGCTCTCCGCCTCGACGATGTCGGCCTTCAGAATATCGAAATGGGCCACGAACCACTGCGCCTCGGGCCAGGCCTCGAAGGCCAGTTTGCCGTCGCGCACTACACGCACCCACCCCTGCACGTCGGCGGCGATGTGCGCCCTCCGTCCTGCAAGCGCCTCCACCACGTCCGGCCCCACCTCACCGCGAAACGACGGGTTGAGCACAAAGGTCCGCGCTTCCACCGCCAACACCTGCCCGGGCGCATAGCTGCCTGCCAAAGCCGTCACATAGATCGCCCGCTCGTCGGGATTGTCGCTCGGGTACTCCAGGCGCAGGCCTGTCGACTCGGCTGTGTCCTCCGCATACACGTCCACGCCCAGTGCGCGCAGCCTCTCCACCACCCGCCAATCCTCGCGCGCCAGCCGCGTCACTGCTGCCACCCGCAGCCCCATCGCCGCCGCCGCGTGAGCGCCATAATTGAACCCCCCGCCGTCCACCAGCCGCGTACGCGCGGCCTGCGTACCAGCGGCCGACACGATCGTATCCTTTGTATAGTTGCCCACAAAAGCCACATCGTACATCAGTCCCTCCGTATCATCTCAACAAAGAGAGGGAAGTTGGGGTGTGTGCGGGCACCGCACACACCCCAACCCCCACATATTGAAAAGATACCTCCCTCCGGTATTGTGATCGCGAGCATGTTATCACAGGTGGACGCGGGCGAGCAAATTGTGGGGGTGGTTTGTCGATGCTGCCCTGCCAAATTGGGGATTGCTTGCAATGACATGCCTGGCATAGACTTGCGCCCAGGCCCCGCCTGTGTTAGAATAGCAGGTGGGGATGCAGGTTCGTAGGAGGTCCGCCACAATGAACGCAACTCAGCTCTTGAGCTACCTTGACGATCAGAGCCGCGCCATCCAGGCCGCCGTCGCCGAGCTCGACGAGATCCAGGTCGCCTTTAATGCCCAGTTCGACGTGTTCAAGGCACAGCACGACCTGACCCTGGCCCGTCTGACAGCGGAGCTGTTCGACCGTCTGGCCGAGGACGGCACAGTCGCACCCGCCCTCCGTGCTGTGGTCGAGCAGCGCCTGCCGGAAGAGGCGCGCCTGCTCGACGAGCGCCGGGCCAGGGTGCGCGACGAACACCTGCCGCGCCGGCGTGCGGCAGCCAACGAGCTGCTGCAGCAGGCTCAGGCCGAGCTGGCGCACATGCGCCAGTTGAACCCACAGCTCGACAAAGAGGAAGAGGCACTCAAGCAGCAAAAATCTGGGTTGGAGGCCCAGCTTGCCGACGTGAACGAGACGATCCGGGCCAGATCGCGTGGACTCGGCGTCGTGCGCAACTTTTTCGAGATCACGCGCGCCGACCGTGAGCGCCATCGTATCCTGGGCAAGCTCGAGGCTGTGAACGAGTCACTGTTCGGAGTGCGCAAGCGGTGGGAGGAAGAGCGCAACAAGATCGAGGAGCATCAGGCATCACTCCAGGAAGAGTGGCAGCTCGAGAACGTCGCTGTGGCGCGCCTGCAGGCAGAGCTCGACCGGCTCGACGACGAGGCCCAGCGCCGCGACCTGGCCGTGCGCCGTGCCATCTACCATATCCTCGACCATCTCAAAACACCGGTCGCCGGCGGCGCCCCCGACCTCGACGCCCGCGTGAGCGAGATGGTGGAGCTGAACATCCGCACCGACGCCTACCACGACGGCCTGGCAAGTGTCGGCGGGCTGATCGGCCTGCTGCGTGGGATCGACAGCGGTCTCGAGGCGATCGGCAAGAGCATCGATGGGCTCAAGCGCGAGCAAGAGATGCACAGCACCTACCTGAAACCGCTCGACTTTCGCCTGCCGGAATCGGTCGAGGCCTTTCACAAGCGCTGGCCCGAACTGGCGCGCCGCTTTGTCGACGAAAAAACTGTCGGCCAGCACCCGTCCGAGTTCGCCGCCGAAGTCGCCCCCCTGCTCGAAGGCCCCCTGTCGCAGCGGAGCATCGAGACAATGTTCAATGCGATGGGGGCAATGATCGAACGCGCCACCTCTGCCTGGTAGGCACGTCTACCTGGCAGGTTGGTAGATGGGGCAGAGCCCCATCTACCAACCTATCGATCTCTCCCCGGTGGCAGTGGGTACAACCTCTGCGTGTCCATGCCGATCGAAAGGAGCGAGCAGTGCACACGCCAGCCTTCATCATCTGATAGGAGCGACAGGTAGGCTTGCCTGTCGCCCGGCAGCGGTGTGATCCCGACGCGGATGTTACGCTCCTTCAGAAACTCGATCGCGCGGATCACGAGGCGCGGATCGAAATAGTATTGGCGGCTCTCGCTCTTGACGATCTCTTCACCGTCGACCCTCAGCCGGCCAAAATCGAGGTCGATCAGAATCGCCAGCTTGCTGCGGCTTACTTCCGCATCGGCTTCGATCTGCACCAGCTTGGCGACTGATTCATGGACGGCGTCCGAGAAACGGAGGTAGGCGACCTCGATCAGGTTATCGGGCACCTGAAGGATCTGGCTGAAGGCGTGCGGCGTCGGAAAGGAGGCCAGGTCTGACTTCCAGCGGAGATCGTAATTGCCCAGGTGGTCGGTCAGCCGGCAGACAGCCATGGTGCCGTGCACCATGAACTCAACCGCTACCTGGCGGCAGATCGCATCTATCGAGAGCAGCTCGGCCATCAAGGGCGGGATGAGAAATGCGGCATTCGACGCGGCACGGCTCTGCCGGGTTTCCCACGACACCACCAAGCGCAGCCCACTGACTGCGACGAACTGCACGCTATCCTGCCGCACCAGGCACAGGATCGGATCCGCCGAGCGGGCCGTCGCCTTGGCAACGCCCGCACACAGCTTGTCTGCATCGATGCGGATAGTTTCGATTTCAGCCACTGTTCCTCCTCGTTATCAACTCCCTACGATGTCCTGCTGCTCACCACAGGCAGCTCGACCGTAAAGCGCGCGCCGAGCCCTTCGACGCTCTCAGCGCGGATGCGCCCGCCGTGCGCGTGGACGATCTCGCGCGCAATGGCCAGCCCCAGCCCTGCACCGTGGCCGCGCCGCGCCCGCGACCGGTCCACCTGGTAAAAGCGCTCAAAGACGCGCGCCAGCTCGTCGCGCGGGATGCCCGGCCCGTTATCAGTCACCGACCAGGCCAGCCAGCCCTCTCCCGGCACGGCATTCAGCGTCACCTGCCCGCCACCTCCCACCCCGTGCGCGTGCTTGAGCGCATTGTCCACCAGGTTGCTCACCACCTGTTCCAGCCGGTCGCCGTCGCCGGTGACCGCTGGCAGATCCGGTGGCACGTCTACCACCAACGCCACCCCCATCTCTGACGCCCGCGGCGCAAAGCGGGCCGCACAGTCGCGCAGCAGCTTGCCGGCGTCCACCAGCTCGCGCGCCAGCGACACCTGGCCACCCTCCAGCCGGGCCAGATCCAGCAGCTCGTCCACCAGGCGGCGCATGCGGCCCGCCTCGTCGTGGATGATCGTCGCCGCCCGCGCCTGCGCCGCCGCATCCGCCGCCGTGCCGTCTACCAACGCCTGGGAAAACCCCTGGATCGACGTCAGCGGCGTCTTGAGCTCGTGCGACACATTCGCCACCAGGTCACGCTGCGACTCGAGCGCCGCCTTGATCTGCCGGCTCATCATGTTAAAACTTGTCGCCAGGCGCGCCACCTCTTCGGGCGCGCCGACGTCGAGCTGCTGATCGTAATTGCCCGCTGCGATCTCTTCGGCCGCGCGGGTCACCTTTTCGAGCGGGCGGCTGATTGAATAGGCGATCAGCGCCGCCAGGACCACCGATAGGGCCAGGGCGATCGCCCCGGCCCACGCCAGCCGCGCCAGCAGGTCACCCAGGTCAACCCGCCCCGGCCCGAACGACTGCGCCAAAAAGAGGACGAGGCCCTGGGCTTCCACGCCCGACCGCACCTGCGCCGCGGTGTAGAGCACCCGCTCGGCCCCCACCTCTGCTTGCCCGCGGACAACAAGGGCGCCCGGCGGGCCGGGCAGGGTCACCCGCTCCAGCACCTGGCCCACGAGGCGGGCATTGCTCGCTGCCAGCACCCTGCCCTCGGTGTCAAGCAGGAGAACGAGCACCGCCGGCCGGCCCTCGGTGTTGAGCCGCTGCTGGATCAGGCGCGCCACCTGCTGCACATCGCTACCACGGCGCAGCCCCTCAGCCGCTGTGCGCGCCTCAAGGTGCGTCAGGTCCACCAACCTGTTGTACACCAGGTTGCGCTGGTAGCCGCGCAACAGCAGCAGCGCCGCCAGCCCCACCAACAGCAGGCAGAGGACGATCACGGCGATGTACGACAGCGTCAGGCGCGCCTGCAAGCTCTTGAACACGCCCTCACCCCACCAGCTTGTAGCCGATGCCACGATAGGTCTCGATCACGACGTCGCTCCCCTCCAGGCGGGCGCGCAGGTGCGAAATGTGCGCGTCGACTGTGCGCGTGCCGCCCGGAAAATCGTACCCCCACACCAGGTCGAGAAGCTGGTCGCGGCTGAGCACGATCCCCTCGTGCTCGCACAGCGCCAGCAACAGATCGAACTCTTTGGGGCGCAGCTCGATCAGCCGCCCCTCCACGCGCGCCTCACGCCCCGCCGGGTCCACCTCCAGCCGGCCGAGGCATACCATCTGCCCCTGGCGCGGTGCTGCGCCATAGCGACGCAGCACCGCCCGCACGCGCGCCACCAATTCGCGCGGATTGAACGGCTTGGTCACATAATCGTCGGCGCCCAGCTCCAATCCGACGATGCGGTCCACGTCGTCGCTACGTGCTGTCAGCATGATAATCGGCACGTCCGAATCGGCGCGCAGGCGACGGCACACCTCCCAGCCGTCGAGCCCGGGCAGCATCAGGTCGAGCACCACCAGCGCCGGCCTATCGGCGCGCGCACGGGCCAGGGCCTCGTACCCGTCGGCCGCACTGGCGACGCGGTAGCCTGCCTGCTCCAGGTAGAGGCGAGCCAGCTCCACAATGTGCTGCTCGTCGTCCACCACCAGGACAACCTCGTTAGGCATCCATCCGCCTCCCCCCTCATTGTAAACGAGATGGCACAATTTCGCAAGTGCTCACAGGGGTGGTAGACTGGGAAATTGCAGGTTGGCAACAAATATCCCAGCCTACCAGTTTCCCTCGCTGTTGACAGGATCAAAAGCGTGTGTTATGATTGGCCTCGACCATGGAAGACACGCACGCAGAACCGGCGCACGACATACCGCAGGGACGGCGGGCCCCAGCGCTGCTCGCCAGTGGCCTGGCCGGCCTGGCCGGGGCGGCGCTGTTGGCGGCCGGTGCAGCGTGGCTCGTGGCAAGTGGCAGGGTACGGCCGCCGTTCGAGTACCCCATGTTCGCCCTCGTCTTTGCCCTCGTATTTGGTGGCTTTTCGCTGGCCGAAGTGCCGCTGATGGTCTTTGCCCTGCGCCGGCTGCTGGTGGAGCGCGTGGGAAACCGCCGCGCCGTGACCGGCCTGAACAGCGTCTATGTCCTCTTTGCCGCCGTTTATGCACTGCCCGTCTTTTTCTTTACCGGAAACCTGGCCTGGGGCTGGCTGTTGAGCACCCTCGCCCTGTTGCGCCTCGCCAGCAGCTTGATCTTTGTGCGGGTGCCGCGTCCGTGACCGCCGGGCCGCCCGAGAGCATCGAGCTCACACCCGACGGCGCCTCGGCGTTCCTGCATGATGAGCTGGCCCTGGCCGCCGATTCCTATGCTGCCGGCGACATCGACGCGGCCCTCGACGCCCATGTGCGGGCCCTCGGCCTGGCCTTACAGCTCGGGCCAGCGGCGTGCGAGCAGGCAATCGGTGCTGTCCTGGAGAGCGCGCGCCAGATGACGCCCGATACCCTGGCGGCGCTCGGTCCGGCGCTCGTCCAGCTACACAACCAGATATACGAGGCGGCGGCACTGCCCGGCACCCCCGTCATGCAATCGTGGGCCTCTGTCGTGGCCTATGTCGGCATGTTGATCGGCCTCGCCGGCGTCGCTGGCAACCTGTCCGCGGCCGACAGGCAGGGGCTGGTGTCCAACGTGCGCGCCGGCGCCACCCGGCTCGACGCCGAGACGGAGCACCTGTTCAATTTTGCCGGGTGGGTGGACAGTGTGGTCGGGGGCTGGTAGATCAAAGAACCGTAAAGGAGACAGAGGATGAAGAAACAGCGGATAGTCACACATATTCTCACCCTGGCACTGCTCCTCAGCCTGGTTTCGGCCCTGCCGGTCCATGCCGACCTGACCCCGGGGCACCTGGACACCGGATTCGACCCCGGCAGCGGGCTGGATAACGAGGTGCTGGCCACGATCATCCAGCCCGACGGCAAGGTGCTGGTGGGCGGCAACTTTACTACGGCCGTCGGCGTGCCACGCCTGCGCATCGCCCGGCTACACGCCGATGGCAGCCTGGACCCCACCTTCGACCCAGGCGCTGGTGCGGATGACCGGGTGCGGGCACTGGCGGTGCAGCCCGATGGCAAGGTGATCGTAGGCGGCAGTTTTGCCACGCTGGATGGCACGCCGCGCGCGCGCATCGCCCGGCTCGACGCCGATGGCAGCCTGGACACCTCTTTCGACCCCGGCGCCGACGGCGCGGTGCGGGCGGTGGCGGTGCAACCCGACGGCAAGATCCTCCTCGCCGGCGAGTTCGAGACCGTCGACGGCACCCCCCGCAGTCACATCGCCCGGCTGCACACCGACGGCTCGCTCGACACGTCCTTTGACCCCGGCACCGGGCCAAGCGGGCTGGTGCACGACGTGGCGCTGCAGCCTGACGGCAAGGTGATCATCGGTGGCAGTTTCGCCGAGGTCGGCGGGGTGCAGCGCCAGCGCGTCGCCCGGCTGCACGCCGACGGCTCGCTCGACACATCCTTTGACCCCGGCACCGGAGCGGACAACTGGGTGACGTCTGTGGCGCTTCAGCCGGACGGCAAGGTGCTGATCGCCGGCAATTTCACCACCGTCGGAGGCCAGCCTCGTGTCCGCATCGCCCGGCTGGACGCTGACGGCAGCCTCGATCCCACGTTCGACCCCGGAAGCGGGGCGAACGCCATCGTCAACACCGTCGAGGTCCAGCCTGACGGCCGGGTGATCGTTGGGGGTGCGTTTGCTACGATGGACAGCCTGGCCCGCGCGCGGATCGCCCGACTCGACACGGACGGCAGCCTCGACCTCTCCTTCGACCCGGGCGGCGGGGCGGATGCCACGGTGTGGTCCGTAGCACTCCAGGTCGACGGCAAGATGCTGATCGCTGGCAACTTTGCCACGATCGACGGCACGGGGCGGAGCGGCATTGCCCGGCTCAACACCGATGGTTCACACGACGTCGGATTTGACCCGGGTACCGGGGCGAGCAACCAGGTGCAGGCCGTGGTCGTGCAGCCGGATGGCAAGGTGCTCATCGGAGGCTATTTCACCAGCGTAGACGGCACGACGCGCAACCGCATCGCCCGGCTCAACGCCAACGGCTCACTTGACCTCTCTTTCAATCCCGATGCCAATAGCGTGGTGCAAGACATTGTGGTGCAGCCCGACGGCAAGATCGTCATCGTCGGGGGCTTTACCACCGTCGGCGGCACCCCCATCAGTCATATCGCCAGGCTCGACGCTGCCGGCAACCTGGACCCATCCTTCAACCCCGGCACCGGACCCGATGACCAGATCCTTGCCGTTGCAATCCATGGCGACAAGGTGATCATCGGCGGGTACTTTACCACGGTCGACGGCACGGCTCGAAATCGCATCGCCCGGCTGGACGCCGATGGCTCACTGGATGCCTCCTTCAACCCTGGCGCGGGAGCGGATAGCTGGGTGCTGTCGGTGGCAGTTCAAGGAGACGGCAAGGTGATCATCGGCGGCAATTTCACCACAGTCGGCGTCGAGACGCGCACGCGCATCGCCAGGCTCAACGCCGACGGCACGGTCGACCCCTCCTTCGATCCCGGCGACGGTGCAAACGCGGTGGTGCGCGCTGTTGCGGTTCAGCCCGATGGCGAGGTGATCGTCGCCGGCTCCTTCACCACAGTCGCCGGCCAGGCACGGGCGCGCATCGCACGGCTGAACGCCGACGGCTCGCTCGACACCGGCTTTGATCCCGGCGCGGGCGCGGACAACTGGATCGATGCGCTGGCGCTGCAGGCCGACGGAAAAGTGCTTGCCGGAGGGTCGTTCACCACCGTCGACAACGTGGCGAGCAGTCGCATCGCCCGCCTGAACGCCGACGGCTCGCTCGATGCCGCTTTCGACACCAGCAGCGGCATGGACAATACGGTCTATGACGTGGCGATCCAGCCCGGCGGCCAGGTGCTCGTGGGAGGCGACTTTACCGGGCGCATTGCCCGCCTGAACGGGGCCACGCCGCCGGCCATCACCAGCGCTGTGCCCCCCTCCGAGGCGACGGTGGGCGTGGCGTATGCACACACCTTTGTCGCCACCGGCTATCCCTTTGCGCCCCAGTTCTACGTGACCGGGGGCAGCCTGCCGTCAGGCCTCAGCCTGGACGCGGGCACGGGCCTGCTCTCAGGCCAGCCCGCCGTCGCCGGCAATCACACCTTCACCGTCAGCGCGTGCAACTATGTGGCACCGTGCGACACACAGCAGGTGAGCCTGGTGATCGCCAAGGGAGCGAGCACGACGACCATTACGGCGCACACGCCGCATCCATCGGCGATGGGCCAGGCGGTGACGGTGCACTATAGCGTCACCGCGGCCTGCGCCACACCCACGGGGAATGTCACAGTGAGCGATGGCGAGGTCAGTTGCAGCGGGACGGTGGCAGCAGGCCACTGCACCCTGGCCCTGTCCACCGCTGGCACCCGGACGTTGACGGCGACTTATGCCGGTGATGACAATCTAAACGGGAGCACCTCGGCCGGTGTGGAGCACACCGTCATCGAATCGTACTCGGTCTATTTGCCAGTGGTGCAAAGGAACCACGGGAACTAGTCAACCCAGCCTTCCAACCGGCCAATCTGCCGGGTAAGCGTTCAGTGGGTACTTGAATTGGACACGGATTCACACGGATTCCACGGATTTTAGATGCTTGAGGCGGAATGCCAGCCGG
>JAFGIA010000097.1 GCA_016929795.1 Anaerolineae bacterium | reverse complement strand
CGTGCCGACGAACGACACACCTGTCGGCAGGCCCGTCGCCGGGTCGATCTGGGTTGCCAGCACGAGGGTTGCTTCCGCCGCATCCTGTGACCAAACCCACAGGTAGGGGCCACCAGGCGAGTACATATCCCACGCCGCGCCATAGATCGCCAACGTGTTGGGATACTGGTTGACGATTGTCCCGGAGCGGTCGAACTCGTAGATGTTGCTGCCAAAGTTCGCCGTCCAGAAGTGGTCGGTCGCCGGGTCGTAGGCCAGGGCACGGTTCGGGTTCTGCGGGCCGGTCAGGCAAGCCGGCGTCATGACCTCGCTCACCGGGTCGAAGCAGTCGATGGCGTTCGAGGCACTGCCGTACAGGTAGGTGCCGTCCCACGCCAGGTCGCGCCAACCCCAGCCGGTCGCACTGGCCGGCACATCGAAGGTATCGACCAGGGTCCCGTTCACGTCGATCTTGTACAGCTTGTTCGGATCGAGGCCCGAGTTGCCGCCGGTTACCCACCAGTAGCCCAGTGCCCACTCGACGCCCAGAAGCTGGTTATCGCCCGTGGGTGTCTGGACATCGACGTTGAATACCTCTTCGCCGACAGCCAGCGGGCCAAGCACAGTGAGGGAGGTGGGAGCCACGTCGTTGTCGGCCTGAGGAGCGTTCACGGTGGGATCGCCGAGGAGGGCCATCGTGGCCGTCGTCTCCTTGATCTCCCACATCAGCGGGCCGGCGCCGTTGTTCCAAATCGTCAGCGCGTCGGTGAACACGTAATCCACCGGCAGCGTCAGGCTGAACGAGGTGGGCGTGACGTCCATGCACGACTCGATGTAGCGCAGGCTGAGATCGAGGGTCGTGGTCATGCCCACCTGGACCACCGCCACGTCTGTCGCCGGCAGGTGGTCGGCCGCAGTGGCCGTGACGGTGTAGGTGCCGGCGTCGAGCCAGCGGTAGTAGTAGCCGGTGGCCGGGTCGGACGTGGTGGTGTAGGTCATGCCGTCAGAGGCTTCCATGACGAGCGTGGCCTCGAGCGGGTAGCTCTCACCATCGCAGTAACCGGTGCCGATGACGGTGCCTTCGAGCTTGCCGATGTCGCCGGCAGGCAGGACGGTCATGGTCACGGGGATCATGACGCTGGCCTGGTAGGGATCGTTGCTGGACACCTTCAGGTTGGCCCAGTATTCACCCGGCTCGGCGACAACGCCCGAGTCAAAGCTGACGGCCACGTCAAGGCTGCTGGCCGCGGGCACCGTGCCACTGACCGGCATCTCGGCCAGCCAGGGCACTTCGCCGCCACCGCCGCCTGTCGCAAAGGCCAGAGCATCGACCTCGTTCCCACCTGGGAACGGACCCACCAGCGTGCTGGCGCCCGTCGCCGTGTCGATGATGCGCAGCTCGCCCTGCGTCGTGTACGCCGCCCAGTATAAGACTCCTGTATCCTCCTCAAAGTCCATGCCCTGGGCGTAGTTGGCGCTCACGCCGAGCGCCCCAACTGGTGTCCCCACACCCGTCATCGGGTCGATCTGCCACAACTGATCGGTGATGATGTCGATGCCGTACATCTCGCCTGCCGCGTTGATCGCGATGTCGATGATGCACGAGCCGGCACCGATGTTGCCAACTGTCGTCAGCATACCCGTTGCCGGGTCAATGGTGTACAAGGTGGACGAGGTGCCGCACACAGAAGACGACGCGTACAGCGTGCCGTCGCCAGCGCCTGTCATCCCCGACCAGTTCCCGTTGCCGACCGCCGTGCCGATGACGGTTCGCACACCTGTGGTGGTATCGATGGCCACGAACTCGTTGGTGTCATAGTCCAGGGCGTACAGCGTGGAGAAATCCCCATTGAGGAAATCGCCCGCCGGGTGGAACTGTGGCACCGAGCCCACGATGTTCCAGGTGCCGGGTGCCGTCGTGTCGGGCCAGTAGACCAGGTTGTAGCCGGGATAGACGTCCAGCGCAAAGGCAGGTTCGCCGGCCAGGATGAACGGCAGGCTACCGACCTCTCCCATGAGCACAGGCGCGTTGGGCGCCCGGCCCGTGGAGGCCGGTGCGGTATCCTGCGGAAGCGTGCCTTTGAAGGCCGGGATGTGGATCGGGACCATGCCGCGGTCCATTTCCGAGATCTCAAAGTCGAGCGGTGCCACGCCCTCGTTCGTGATGGTCATGGTCTGCACGGCGGTGTCGCCAAAGACGAGCACTTCTTCCATGCTCGGCGGGGTGACGGCGATGTCGGGCTGGTTCAGCACGAGCTGAAAGTCCTGGGTTGTCGTCATCTGGCTCAGGATCTCGACCGTGGCCGTCTGTGACAGATAGCCTGCGGCCGAGGCCGTCACGTCGTAGAATCCCAGGTTCAGCCAGTGGTAGTAGTAGCCGGTGTCGGGATCGGTGGTCGCCGTCCAGGTCATGCCGCCGGCCGACTCGATCAGGATCTCGGCCTCCAGCGGGCCACCAGGGCGGTCGCTGGTGACGGTGCCTTCGAGCTTGCCGATGTTGGCGCTGGGCAGGACGGTGAGGGTGACAGGCACGGTAACCTGCGGCTCGAGCGGATCGTTGCTGGCCACGCGCAGGTCGGCCATATAGATGCCGGGCTCGGGCACCGCGCCGGCGTCAAAGTGGACCTCGCCCCCGGTGAAAGTGGTGTTGGCCGGGACGGTGCCGCTGATCGGCGTCTCGGCGAGCCACGGCACGTCACCGCCGCCGGTGACGATGGCAAAGTAGTAGGGCGAGAAGCCACCACTGGCATAGGTATTGTTGATCGTCGGTGCGGGAGGATAGCCGGCCAGGCTGCCCGGGATGCCGGTATGCAGCACACCGAAACAGTTGGTGGTAATCGGCGTCAGTTCGGTACCACGGTAGTAGTTTGCCGACCCGTTCCAACTGGCGCCCACATAGTAGAACTTGCCCGCCTCAGCCGGCACCGCGATCGGGCCGGAAGTGTACCACCCTTGGCCAGGCCCAACCCCCGTGACGTGCGTAGCGTTGATCTGGGTGTAGCTGCCGGTCACGGCGTTGCCCTCGTACACGACAAAGTAGAGGTCAGTAGCCGTGGTAAAGTTCAGATAAACCCGGATCTCGCTGATGACGGTGTCCTCGGAGGCTTCAAAGATGTTACCCCGGTCGCGCGCGCCACCCGGTCCCCACGGCGATGCCGTGCTGCCGTATACTTCCTCGCATTGGGCGAGTGGCGTCATGCCGTTGTCGACTTCGCTGATCTCCCACGTCAGCTCCTCCGGCCCGAGATTGGTGATGGTGAAGGGCTCGACCGCGGTCAGGCCGAATTCGAGGGTCTGATCGTAGGCATCCTTGTCAAAGTCGATCCAGGGGGCGTCGAGCTCCAGGGCAAAGTCCTGGGTGGTCGTCAGCCCAGCGGCGATGCCTACCACGGCCGTCTCACTGATATAGCCAGCCGCGTCGGCGGTGACGGTGTAGGTGCCGGTGTCGAGCCAGTAGCTGTAGTAGCCGGTGGCGGGGTCGGTGGGGATGGTCCAGGTCATGCCACCGCTGCCCTCGACAAAGACTTCGATCTCGAGTGGTTCGCCGGTGCGCTCGCTGGTGACGGTGCCGTCGAGCAAGCCGTAGGTCGGCGGAGCCGTCACTTCCATGACGACGGGCACCTGTTTGCTCGGTAGGTTGGCGCCAGTCGGATTGACGATCAACAGGCCCTCGTACACACCGGGCTGGTCAATGCCCGCTGCTGCCGTGGCGCTAAACGTATTGTTCCAGCCGAGGCTGCCGCCCGCAGGCACAGTGCCAGTGGTCACGCTTGTGCTGAACCAGGGGATATCCCCGCCCCCACACGGCGGCGCGTCTGGATGCTGGAAACAGACAGCCGACAGGTCGACCAGCGAGGCCGTGTTGTAGACGTAGGTCAAGCCCACGGTACCATCGCTGTTCTCGATGCCCGTCGTCGAGCTGAGGCCAGCCTCGGCGCCAACATCCTCGAACTGGACCAGGATGTTGCCATTGTCAAAGAGGATCGCCTCCCACGTGCCGGCGATCGCGCCGCCACCGGGATAGTGGTGATAGTTCTCGTACTGGACGATGGTGCAAGCCGTTCCACCTGGATAGGGGCACGGCGAGAACGTCTGGTAGTAGACGAGGTCGCCCGTGTCACCAGGATCCAGGTCATCCCACATAAGGGCGATCAGGTTGTCGGGGTCCGTGGTACTGGGCAGGTTCTGATTGCTCAGCGAGGTCGAGCCAGCACCAAAGCTGAGGAACCCGTTGCTGCCGGCGTAGAAGGATGTATAGTCGTTCCCGTAAAAGGTGAAGGTGAAGCCAAGTGGGAGTGGCCCCTCATAGTCGTCGTCACCCATGGCCACAGACGTTCCCGTGGTCGAGATGTCGACAAAGTTGTACTGCGGGCCATCCGGCTCCAGGCTGTCCTTGTAGGTGTAACCGAAGGGGTCAGGTCCGCCCACAGCCTCGATCTCCCCATCAACCGTCGTCTCGACCTCGATGAACTCGAAGGGGTAGACGGCAATCATGTTGTTGGTTATGACCGCGCCGACGCTGCCTGTCGTGCCCATCTCGAGCGAAATGGCAATCGGGTCGGGGACGACGGCGATGGCGGCGAGCAGGGCAAAGTCCTGCTGCGTATCCAGGCCGGAGACGACGTTGACAGAGACGGTTGCACTGGCATAGTCGGTCGCCTCGGCGGTCACGTCGTAGGTGCCGGGGTCCAGGTACATCTCGTACATGCCGGTGGCCGGATCGGTGTCGGCCCAGGTGCCGTCGTCGGCGGTGACTGTGGCCTCCAGCGGTGCAAGGCTATCCTGATCGAGCACGTACCCCCACAGGCGCCCGCGCGGCTGGAGGTTAAAGTCCTGGGTAGCGACGGTGTTCGTGGTGACCACGACGCCAGAGATAGCCAGGTCGGTGTAGAGCGGGTGAGTGGCCGTGACGGTATAGGTGCCGGCCATGAGGGTCATGGTGTAGTAGCCTGTCGCGTCGGTGGTGGCAGTAGGCCCGCCGGCGTCGACGGTGGCGTCGGCGATGGGGTTAGAGGTGGTGGCATCGTAGACGTGGCCGTCCAGATAGCCGGTGTCACCACACCAGAGCAGGCCTGCCTGGTAAACGTTCAGGTACCCCCGGCCGTACGTATAATTTCCCAACCCGCTTGGAGGTGCGCCGCAATTTCCGGCAGGCGGTGTATCGGCATTGTCCTGGAGAATGGCGAACGTTTCTTCGATCTGGCCAATGAGTGATGGGTTACACGACCAGAGCAGGGCGACGGCGCCCGCCGAATGAGGGCTCGCCATCGAAGTGCCGCCGATCGAGCCCCAACTGTTCCCGGGCTGGGTCGAGATCACGTTGACGCCAGGGGCCGAGATGTTTGGCTTGGTATGCGGCGTGTCTCCAAAGGCCCCGGGGCCGCGGCTGGAAAAGCTGGCGATGTTGCGGCTCACGTCGTGTGCCGCGGAGCCGAACGATTCCTGGTAATCACCAGGAGAACCGAGCGTGCCGCACGACGACCCGCTATTGCCTGCCGAGAACGCAGGGAACACGCCGGCTGCGCGCCACGCCTGCACCGGTCCCAGGTACCAGGCGTCGCCCCCGCCACCGCCCCACGAGTTGTTGACGATGTGCGGCCGGTTGTCCGGGTTGCCGCCAGGGGCAAGGATCCAGTCAGCGCACTCGTTGAGATCAAAGTCAGGGCAGCTACCAAAGGGACAGCCCAGGCACGCGATCCACTGTGCATTCGGCGCCATGCCAACGGTGTACGACAGCGCCGGATCGTCCTTGGCAGCCATCGTGCCCATCGTGTGACTGCCGTGATAGATGCCGGCGTAGATCGTGTCGCACGGGCCACCACCCGGTCCGGTGCAGTCCACGGTGCCGGGATCATACCAGCAGTTGTCGTGCGTGCCCCCTGCACAGTGATAGTTGGGGAGAAGCGCATCGTGCATATAGTCGACACCGGTGTCAATGTTGGCGACGACGATCCCATCCCCCTTCATTCCAAACTGCGTCCAGAAGTCAGGCGCCTGCGTATCGAGGATGCCCCAAACGGGGTCTCCCAGCACGGTGTCACGCGCAACTGGGGGATCGATCTGATACACCCGGGGTAGACGAATAGCCTCGACTCCTGGCATTGCAGCGAGCGCGTTCGCCACAGACAGGGTCCCGTCTCGTACGTACAACAGGTTGCCAGCGATAAAGGTCTTGTACTCGAGGTGCGCGTCGTCCAGGTACGCCTTCAGGGCGGACTGGCTTCTTTTTGCCACGCTCGTGAGCGTGTTGTACACATACCAGCCGCGTGCGCTCCAGTCGTCCATCTCGTAGGCCTTGGAGAGATCGGCCTTTTCTGCCATCTCCACGACAAAGTCGGCCGGACCTTCTGCCAGGTCAGCCAGGAGTTCAGCCTCGATTGTAGCCACGGGCTGTGCCGTCACGTCCTCCTGGGCCAGGGCTACTGTTGGCAGCAGGCTCAGGACGAATACCACGGCGAACAGCAGGTTGAAAAGTTTGCGGAAATTCACTTGATTGTCCTCCCTTCCCACAGATCCTTGGTTTCTACTAGCGAACTAGGCGTTCAGCGGTTGTGCAGATCACCCCCTCCTTTCTATTTTCCCGACAGCCAGACAAAAAAAGCCGGGCGCGCGCACGCTGCATGAGCCTGCGCCGGCTCCGGCAAGGACTGCTACGGTATCCGATGTAGACGATGCACCAGGAACGAATCTCGTTGTCCCGGCTCCATTCCTTTTCTCCCCCAAGGACACAGAATGGGCATCTGGACCTTGTAGGCTGATTCTACTTCAACTAGGCCGATTTGTCAACCTGGCATCCCCCTCGACGCGCGTTCTCGTCGAGACCCGCCCAGGGCTCAAGCCCCCGTCCCCGGGGGCGGCCCGAGACGGGCCTTGGAGCGCGTGGCAAAGGCCATTGGCCCTCAACGCGCGTTCTCGTCGAGCCCTTCGACGATGGCCTGGAGCGCGGCGACGAGGTGAGTGCGCCACCGCTCCTCCTGATCCAGTGGCAGCCACACGGAGCGGCGCGAAACGCGGCCGCGGTCGCCGAGGCGGCGCTGGAGTGCTTCTCGGTCCACGTCTTCCAGGCTGTCGGCGCGGATGACGAGCTGGCCCTCGTCCACGACGATAGCCCTGGCACCGGCAGCGAGGGCCAGGAGCTTGAGCTTGAGCTGAAAAAAGAGGTTGAGCGCCTCCGCAGGCAGGGGGCCAAAGCGGTCCACCAGCTCGGCCTCCATGTCGTCGATCTCTTCCTGGGCGGTGAGGCCAGCCAGGCGGCGGTAGAGCTGCAGGCGCAGGGGCTCGTCGGGCACGGTTTCGGCCGGCAGGTAGGCGGCGAGGGGCAGGTTGATCTGCACCGCCTGTTCGAGAGGCAACACGTAGGCTGCCGCCTCGACTTCTTGCGCCCGCGCGCCGGTGGGCTGGCGCTGGCTCTGCGCATCCTGGACGGCGCGGGCGAGAAGGCGGGTGTAGAGATCAAAGCCGACGGCGGCGATGTGGCCGTGCTGGCGCGTGCCGAGCAAGTCGCCGGCACCGCGGATCTCGAGGTCGCGCATGGCGATGCGAAACCCTGCCCCCAGCTCGGTCGCCTCGCCGATGGTGTCGAGGCGCTGGCGGGCGGTGTCGCCCAAGGTCGCGGCGGGGGGGTGGAGCAGGTAGGCGTAGGCGCGGCGCGCGCCGCGGCCCACCCGGCCACGAAGCTGGTAGAGCTGGGCCAGGCCAAACCGGTCGGCACGGTTGATGATCAGCGTGTTGGCATTGGGGATATCGAGGCCGCTTTCGATGATGCTGGTGCACACGAGGACGTCGACGTGGCCGGCGGCAAACTCGAGCATGGCGCGCTCGAGCTCGCGCTCGGCCATCTGGCCATGGGCGACGGTGATGGTCGCCTCGGCCACGAGCTTGCGCAGGCGCTGGGCCATCTGGTAGATACCCATGACGCGGTTGTGGACGAAAAAGACCTGCCCGCCGCGGTCCATCTCGCGCAAGATCGCCTGCCGGATCAGCGTCTCGTCGTACTCGCCGACGTGGGTGCGCACCGGCAGCCGCTCCTCGGGCGGGGTGTCGATGGTGCTCATGTCGCGCACGCCGGTGAGGGACATGTGGAGCGTGCGTGGGATGGGGGTGGCGGTGAGCGTCAGGACGTCCACCTCCTGGCGCATCTGTTTGAGCTTTTCCTTGTGGGCCACCCCAAAACGCTGCTCCTCGTCGATGATCAGCAGGCCGAGGTCCTTGAACGCGACGTCGTCAGAGAGGAGGCGGTGGGTGCCGATGACGACGTCGACACCCCCCTCTGCCAGGCGGTCGACGACCTCTTCCTGCTGGCTGCGCGTCAAGAAGCGAGAGAGCATTTCGACGGTCACAGGAAAGGAAGCCAGGCGCTCGCTGAACGTCTGAAAGTGCTGCTGCGCCAGGACGGTGGTGGGCACGAGCACGGCCACCTGCTTGCCATCCATCACGGCCTTAAAGGCCGCGCGCAGGGCTACCTCGGTCTTGCCATAGCCCACATCCCCCGCCACCAGGCGGTCCATGGGCCGCGCACTTTCCATGTCGGACTTGATCTCTTCCAGGGCACGCACCTGGGCGTCGGTTTCGACATAGGGGAAGGAGGCCTCGAGTTCGGCCTGCCATAGCGTGTCGGGGGCAAAGGCGTGGCCCTCCACCACTTCTCTGGCCGCATAGAGCACCAGGAGATCGTCGGCAATCTCTTCCACTGCTTTTTGCGCGCGCTGCTTGACCTGCTCCCACTCGGCCGTGCCGAGGCGGTTGACGCGCGGCTCGTGATCCGACACGCCGACGTAGCGGCTGAGGCGGTCGGCCTGGTAGACGGGCACGTAGAGCTTGTCGCCGGCGGCGTATTCCACCAACAGGTACTCGCGCTCGGAGGCGTCAATGCCCATCTTGACCAGGCCCTGGAACAGGCCGATGCCATGCTCGATGTGGACGACGTAGGAACCGGGCTGAACGTCGGCGAAAAAGGCCTCGGAGGACACGGGCCGCGGGCGGCGCGCGTGGCGTGGCGCGGGCCTGGCCCAGCCAAAGATCTCCGAGTCGGTAAAGAGGCGCAACGCATCCTGGCGCGCGGAAGCCGCTTGCAGTATCCAGCCTTCCGCCAGGGTGCCATGGACCAGGGTCAGGCTGCCGGGCGGTGGGGGCTCGGTCACCTGCTCGACAGGCACGGCGATGGTATCACGCTCCTCCAACAGCTCGGCGATGCGCCGCGCCTGGCGGCTGACGACCACCACGCGATCTCCCCCGGCGCGCATCTCCTGAAAGCCGTCGAGCACGCGCTTGAGCTGGCCACCATACCCCTCGCCATGCTGAAAGGTCTCGGCCAGCAGCCCCGGATGCGCCTCCTGCATCCGCCCCCCCAACATCAGGCCCCGCCGGGCGTGTAGGCGCTCCCAGATCTCGTCCCAGGTAAAGTAGGGCCGCGGAAAGTTTTTGGGCAACTCGCCGGCCTTGATCAGGTCCTCCTGCAGGGCCTGCGCCTGGTGGTCGAGATCGACCGTCGTGGCCATCAAGGCGTCCCAGTCATCCACCAGGCACAGGCCGTTCGCCGGCAAATAGTCGAGCAGCATGGCAGGAAAGGAGTAAAAGAAGGGAAGGTAAAAAGCCATGCCCCGAAAGGTCGAGCCCATTTCCAGGTGGGCCAGGTCCTGTTGGTACTCGGTGCGCGCCGGGCCATGGCAGTAGGTCAGGTCGAGTTCGGCGACGCGGCGGGCGGCCGGCTGCGCCAGGCGCGGCAGCGCCTCGGCAGCAGGGGCCAGGACAAAGTCTTGGATCTGGTCGATGGTGCGCTGCGTGGTCGGGTCAAAGAGGCGCAGGCTGTCGATCTCGTCGCCAAAGAGCTCGATGCGCACAGGGCGCAGGAGGTTTGGGGGGTAGACGTCCAGCAGCCCACCCCGCCGGCTGAAGGTGCCGGGCTCTTCGACGACGGTCTCGGGGCGGTAGCCGTGGGCGACCCAGCCCTCCAGGGTGCGCTGCAGGTCGATCTCTTGACCGACCCGGTATTGGCGCACGCCGAGCCGGAACTCGCGCACCGGCGTCGTCTGCTGCATCAGCGCGCGGGCGGACGCGACGACGACGGGTGCGCCGCGCTCTGTGGCGCGGGTCAGCACAGTCAGGGCCGTGAGACGGTCACTCGTCGTTTCGCGCGACCACGACACGCGCTCGTAGGGCAGGGCATCGGGCTCGGGGAAGGGATAGATGGTCTCGACACCGGCCCATGTGCGCAACTGCTCGACCCACTGGCCCACTCGTTCCGATCGCGCGGTGAGGATCAGCAGGGGCCGATCAAGCTGCTGGTAGAGCGCAGCCACGAGGTAGGGGCGGGCAGCAGAGATGACCCCCAGTCCCTCGCCACGACGGGCATCGACCAATGCCTCGAGGGCATCGTGCTCGACGGCGCCGGTCAACTGCCCATAGGCGGGCACGGAACGGACAAAGGGCAACAGTCCAGACAGGTTCATGTCCCGTCGCTCTCTTCCAGGAAGGGCTGGTTAAAGCGATCCATGGCTGCCGTCACCCCTTCGGCCAGCCAGCATTCGACGGCGGTCACTGCGCGGTCGACCACGGCATCGAGCAGCGGCCGGTCGGATGCGGCGAAAGGCTGCAACACGTAATCGGCAGGGTCGACGCCGGCCGGCGGCCGGTCGATGCCGACACGCAAGCGCGGAAAGGACTGGGTGCCGAGCACCTCCTGGATCGAGCGCATCCCCTTGTGCCCGCCAGATCCGCCTTCGGCGCGCAGGCGCAGGCGCCCCAGGGGCAGGTCGAGATCGTCGTACACCACGAGGAGGCACTCGATCGGCACCCCGTGCGCACGCAGCAGGCGCCCGGCCGTCCGGCCGCTGAGATTCATGTAGGTCTGCGGCTTGGCGAGGATGACGCGCGTGCCAGCCACCTGGCCTGTCGCGACGTGGGCGCGGGCATCCTTGTCGCGGGCGAAGGAAAGGCCGTGCGCCCGGGCGAGGGCGTCGACGATGAAAAAGCCGACATTGTGCCGGTGGCGGGCGTAGGTGGCGCCCGGGTTACCGAGGCCGACGACGAGTGCGCGCGCGCAGCCACGGTCCAGGTCGGTCACGGCGCCTAGTCCTCGTACAGCCCCAGGCCCTCACGCCCGCGCCGGCCAAGCCAGCGGGCGGCGGAAGCCAGGCTCGCCTTAAAGACGAAAAAGAGGCCGATCAGCACAAAGAGGCCAACCGTCGCTCCTGCCCCCCAGCAAGCAGCATCCCCCACACTCTGGAACGGCATGTTCACCTGGGGCTCGGGCGTGTCGGTGGGGGGCAGCGTGGGGGCCGGCGTCTCTGTCGGCCTGGGGGTGGGGCTGGCGATGGTGGGCACCCCGATGAGGACGGTGGGCGACGGAGGCGGGGTGTTGGTCGGCGTGGGCGGGCCCTCCGCTGTCGGGGACTCTTCCGGGGTGGGGGTGTCGATGGGCTGCGCGTTGGACACCTGGACTCCGCGCACATAGTATTCGTCATAGTTGCCATCGGCGCGCACCACGCGCAGCCGCAGGCTGTACACACCATCGGGAATGATCGTCGTGTCCCACAATCCAAGGCGGCCCTGCACCACCGGCACGGCAAAGGGCGAGCCGCCGATCGGCGTCCATTGATCGCCCGGGTTCGGCTCGGGCCCATAGTGGATCTCGTACTTTTGGAACTGTGGGTGGGTGGCACTGCCCTCAACAGGCACCAGGCCACGCACCGTCGCACGGTCACGGGGGGAGCTGATCTGGCCGGTGGCCTGGGCATACACCCGTGCCCACCCGGCCGCGGCGATCAAGCCGACGACAATGAGCCAGATCACGACGGTGAGCTTGCTCACGGGCCGCAGAAATCGTACTCTTTGAAGCAAACCATATCCTCCACGATCAGAACACAACGCACAAGTGTAGCACAGAAGAGTGGGGATGACAAAAAGGCGAGGACGATTGGTACCCTGCACACTCCGGGTCCCAAGACGAGCCCGGAGCGTGCAGGCAGTGCCGGTCAGAGGGAGCCGTTACCAGTGGATCGAGACGACGGTGCCGACAGGTGCCCAGTTGTAGAGCCAGGCGGCATCAGCTTTTTTGAGGTTGATGCAGCCGTGGCTCATGGGCGTGCCAAAGTTGTTATGCCAGTAGGTGCCGTGCAGGGCATAGCCACGGTAGAAGAACATGGTGTGCGGCACGCCGGTCAGGTAGTAGCCCGGGCCGGACATGGTGACGCTTGGGTATTTGGCATAGATCTTGAACTTGCCAGGTGGGGTGGGATAGCGCGACGTGCCGGTGGAAACGACCATGCTGCGCACAATCGTGTTGCCCGCATAGGCCTGGACGCGCTGGCTGCTGAGATCGACGTCAATCCACTGGCCCCCGCCGCCGGATGACGACCCGCCACTGCTGCCCCCCCCTCCGCCCGGGATGGTGAGGCGCTGGCCCGCATAGATATAGTTGGGGTTGCTCAAGCCGTTGGCCGAGGCGATGGCGGAAGCGGTGGTGCCATAGCGGCGGGCGATGCTGTAGAGCGTCTCGCCGGCCTGCACAATGTGGATCGCCCCACTGCTCGGCGGTGCGCCTCCGCCGCGGCTGCCACCCCCGCCCGGGATGGTCAGGCGCTGGCCGGCATAGATATAGTTCATGTTGCGCAGGCCGTTGGCCGAGGCGATGGCCGAGGCGGTGGTGCCATAGCGGCGCGCAATGCTGTAGAGCGTCTCGCCGGCCTGCACAACGTGCACGCCCCCGCCCCCGCCCCCGCCCCCACTCGATCCGGGAAGGGTCAGCCGCTGGCCCACGTAGATAAAGTTGGGATTGCCCAGGCCGTTGGCCCGCATGATCGCTTGCACGGTCGTGCCGTAGCGCACGGCGATGCTGCTCAGATTGTCACCAGGCTGAACGACATACACCGCGCCCTGTGCCTGTGCCGCTGGTGGTAGCGCTGCTGCCACCACCACCAGCGCCAGCACCGTCAACACCATCACTTTCCATTCGAGCCTCGTCGACATGCCGGGTTTCTCCTTTCGACGATCGATGTACCGCTATTATACATAAAAAAGAGGGGGACGTCAAGCGGTCAGAAACAGCCAATGCCCCCCCTTTCTACTCCCGCTGTTGCGTGAAGCGCAGGCGGAGGAGAAAGGTGACCAGGGACAAGAGGAGGGCAACGACAAGCCACAGTGAATGCTGGACGCTAAAGGGATTCCAGCGGGGGGGGACGTTCAGGGAAGCACCCTCGACTACCTCCAGGCCGAGAAAGGCGGCACGGTCGTAAAAGAAGAGGGCGTGGAGGTAGGCGGCGAGGGGCAGGAGAAAGAGGAGGGGGCGATAGGGCCAGCCGGCCAGCTTGTCGAAAAGTGCTGTCGCGCCCAGGGCCAGGCCAAGGGCGATCGGTACGAAGGCGAGGTAGAACACGCGTCCGGAGAGGACGTAGGAGATGTGATAGTTCACGCTCGCCGGGGTGAGGTAGAGACGGATGAGGTAGGGCGCAATGAGGGCGACGAAAGCGAGGGCCAGTGCCGCAGCGGCGCGCCAGGCCGGGGTGCGCCGGGCGAACAAGATCGCCGGCAGGAGCAGGGCCAGCGTGAGCAGCCAGCGCAGGGGCTCGGACAGGCACGCCTGCAAGAAGGGGATGGTGCCGGCGAGGAAGGAGAGGGGATAAGCCAGGGCCAGGGCCAGGCCGGTCGACAGGCCCGAAGAAGCAAAAGCCAGGAAAAAGTCCGGGGTGAAGAGGCGGGCGTGCTCGACACCATAGCGTGCAAAATCGTAGACAAGGGCATTGACGGCGAGGACGAGCACGCTGCCGGCGGCAAAGAGAAGGGCGCCCAGCCGCACCTCGCGACGCCACCAGCCCACGATAGCCAAGAGGAGGGGGAGAAAAAAGATCTCGTGGCTGGCCAAAAGGCCGGCGGCAAAAGTGACCAGGGCCGCAGCCGCCCAGGCGAGACGCCGCGCGCGCGCTGCATCCATGGCCCGCAGGCAGGCGAGAAGGGATAACAAGGCCAATGTGGTGCCCAGCACGTAGGAAAAACAAGAGATCCAGGTGAGTGTGGCCAGGGTAATCGGGTTCACGAGGAGAACAGCGGCGGCGACGAGCGCGGTGCCCCGGGCCAGGGAGAGGTGGCGGGCCAGGGTGTAGATCAACAGGCCATTCAGGGCGTGCACCACAGAGATCAGGGTCAGGGCGGCGACAGGGCTGGGGCCAAAGAGGGTGTGGAGCGAGACAAAAAAGAAACGGGGCAAGAGACGGTAGCGATCAAAGACGGTGGGCGGCTCGCCGCGCAGCCAGGCAACGTCGTCGGTGGCGAGGTGAAGGGTGGCATGCGTGACCAAGAAAAAGATGAACAGGGCGACGAGGAAAAGGAGCAGCAGGCGCGCCGGCCAGCGCCTGTGCACTTGGCTGTTAAGAGAAGTGAGTTCCATGAGGGGCACTCGCAGCGCCGGCCGTCACCCGCGCCCACAACTCGGCGGCCCGCCTGTCGAGCAGGGCCGCTGTGAGGGTACGGAGCATGACGCAGCGAAAACCGGGCTCCGGCGCGTCTCCTTCCGCCACGTCGAGACGGCACACGTCGGGACAGTCACCGGCACAGTGGCCGCGGTTCAGGCAGGTGTCGCAGCGTGCAGCCTGCGTTGACAGGCGTGTACGCAGGTCGGTCACCCGCAAGTCGTCCAGATCGAACTGGCCGGTCAATGGGTTGGGCGCGCCGATGTCCACCCCCCGGCTGCGAGCGCCGGCTGCCGTAGCTTCCTTGAAGCAGGCTGTGGCCACGCCACCGGGCACCAGGTTCAGGACCTGGCGAAAGACGTGACAGTAGGGACCGTGGATGGTCTCCAGGCGGCTGCCAGAGGTGGTGAGCTGCACGCCGTGCGCCTGCGCCACGTCGCACGCCGCGAGGTAGCCCACTACAAAGGCTGCCGCGTGGTCAGTGGTCAGCGAGCAGGACGCGCCACTCCGACCGCCGCCGTACACCGGCTCGACGTGGATCTCTTCGGGACCGAGCCGCCGGCAGATGTCGTCGACCATCTCGGGCAGCGAGGAGAGGCTGTGGGACGTGACCGTAGCACGCACTCGAAACCGGGTGCCCGCGGCACGCAACACGCGCGCCGTGCGCTCCACGACGTGCAGGGTGGGGCCCCCGGTACGCGCTGGTCGCTGGCGATCGTGAATGGCAGGCGGCCCATCACACGACAGGCCGACAAGGTGGGCCCGCCCAGCCAGCCAGTGGGCCACAGCCTCTGGTATAACGCCATTGGTGGCGACATAGTAGAATGGCTGCACACGGTACTGTCGGGCCACGCCATCAAGCAGGCGGAGCACCACCTCGGCCAGGCCAGGGTCGATCAGGGGCTCGCCGCCGCCGTGCAAGCCGACGCGGAAAGGCAGGCCTTGCTCGTGGCAGTTGGCCGCGACCAGATGTGCTGCCGATTCAATCGAGGCGAGATCGAGTCTGACGGGAGCCAACAGGGCCTGGCCCTGCCCTCCCTGCCCGCGGTGGGCGGTCTCTGGCCGCGCTGGTGGGCTCGGTTGGAGACCGGCGCCGGCCAGGGTAGATAGGTCGGGCACCGAAGGGTCAGGCGCCGACGAGTCGGCGTAGCAATAAGTGCAGTGGAGGTTGCAGGCCTGGTTGAGATAGAGAGTCAGGCACTCGGGCCGGAAAGGCATCTCGCCCAGGTGCCGCATTCGGGCCAGGGCGCGGGCCGCGGCAGCGTGCAGACGCGCCGCCCAGCCGCCAGCGGCAGTGCCCGCCGCGACAGCCGCTTCAAACGCCTCCGCCTCTGCCCCGGGGACGACGCACAGGCAGCCGGGCGCATAAAACGCAGCATACGAGTCACTCCCACGGCCGACGTCCCGTCGAAAGAGAGGAAGTGCAGCCTGTGGCCCAAGACGCCAGCGCACCGCGCCGGATTGCCAGGGGTCGAGGCCGGCAGAGGGGGGCATACGCACGCCAGCGCTCATGGCCCGTGGGAAGCAGGCTGCGGCGCGTTGCGAGGCAAAAAGATCAACCGGCCGGCCAGGTCGAGGAAGATCGTCCGCACGTGCGCCAGCGCCTCTTCTTCCGACCAGCCCATCTGGTGCGCCAGGCGCCGGGCCACGACGCCGAGCGCCACCTCGCTCTGAAACAGGTTGAGGGTGAGGAGGTTCTGGCGCGTTGCAGGCAACAGGTCGAGGCGACGGCCGGTGGCAAGCTCGCAGGCGACGAGCCGCTCGCCTTCGACGACGACAGAGAGGCCCTGGTTGAGCATGGGGACGATGCGGGAGAGTTCATCCAGAGGAAGCTGAACCAGGGCGGCGAGGGCACGCGTTTCTTGGCCCGCAAGCGCGCCGGAAAGGCCGCGCGCATCCGTGACGAGCGCGCGGAAAAAGGCGCGCCGGCTGAGGCGCAAGGTTGGGTCACGGCCAGAATCGGCGTCCGGGGTCAACAGGACTCCTCCCTGGCCCGGTGCTCTATCTGCGGGCCGACGTATTGCCCACGCCACACGCCGTCATCGGAAGCGGCGATGTAGGAAAGCAAGAGGTGGGCCGTGATCTCGCGGTTCATCCGGCAGCGCTCCGTGGTCATGGGGATAGGGTTCGTGCCTGGATAGAAGGCCTTGGCGAGGCAGTCGCCCGCGCAGTGCCAGTAACAGAAGCAGTCGCGGCAAGCAGCGCGCCGTTCCGCAAGGCGAGAAAGCAAGCGCTCGCGCCTGTCCTCGTCGACCAGCATCTGGCCCCCGTCCAGGCGCCCAACTGTGCACAGCGTAGCCAGGGGGTGTGCCGGGCTCGTCACCTCGTAACAGGCCACCAGATCTCCCGAGGGAGCGACGATCAAGCCGCCAAAGGGCGCCGAGCAAAAGGAATGGGTCAGCAGCCAGGGGCGCGCGCCGGAAAAGGTCAAACGCCGTCCGGCGCGCCACGCGACGTCATAGGCCTCGACGAAACCGGCAACGAATGCATCTACCTCTGTTGGAGTAGGTGCGCGATAGATGCCGCGCCGGTCACTGAACGCGGGTTCGACCTGGAGGCGCCGGCAGCCCGTTTCCTGGCAAAGGATCTCGACATCGCGTGCCAGGGTTGTGCCCCACGGGGTGAGGGCGGTCAGACGGAAGGAATAGTTGTAGCCGTATCGATCCAGGTGCGCGACGGAACGCATGACCGCGTCATACGTCCCCGTGCCGGCCGCCGACGGGCGCTGCCGGTTCTGTGTCTCCCTGCCGCCGTCTACCGACACGGTGACATGATCGATATGGTCGACGATCCAGTCACGCTGGCGCGCCGTCCAGATGCCGTTGCTCACCAGCGACACGCGACAAGACAGGCTTTTGGCCCGCGCGTGGGCCACCGCCCGCGTGAGCGTATCCCACAAGAGGGTCGGCTCGCCACCCCCGTGGAACACAAGCTCAAAGGTGGAGCGCCCCACGTGGAGCGCGTTATCACAGGCATGATCGATGGCGGCGAACGCCATCTCCTCTGACAGATCCCGGTGCCCCGTCTCGCCGCCGTCTGCATAGCAGTAGACGCAGCGCAGGTTACACCGGTCTGTCATCAAGAGGACAGCGGAGGTAGGGTGATACGCCGGATCGCGAGGCGGGGGGGGAGCAGGATCGGGATCGAGAAACCCGATGTCACGCAGGTAGTCGAGAACCGGTGGCGGCACGGGGGGCGGATCGAGAGGCGGCTCGCGCAGCAAGCCCGTGACCACACGGGCCATTGCGGCGTTCGCCACAAAGGCGAGCCGCCGCAATGGCCGATAGAGGATAAACTTTGGGAGATCAGCAGCCTGGTGAGCGCCGGCCGCCGCGCCGGGCACCGGGATCACAAAGAACTCGACCTCGCCAGGCTGCAAGACAGTACCTCCCCTCCGTTCCTCCTGCAGTGCTAGTTGGGATGCCAATAGTGCGTGTGGTCGTCACAGCCACAGTCGCCATCACAGCCACAATCACCGTCACAGCCACAATCACCGTCACAGCCGCAGGCAGGCGGCTGAGTGGGCACCCGCGTGGGAGTGGCCCGGGGTGTGTTGGTGGCAGGCGGCCGGACGACGATCTCGACATAGTGATTCTCCTCGAGCCATTGGCCATCCGGGAGCTGCAGCCGCCAGTAGCTCCGATAGCGGCCGGGGTTGGTGGGGGCCACGAGGTTGACGCTGACGTCGACCGAGTCTCCAGGCTGGACGTTGGCGACGCTCACCCAGTCGGGGCCATCCAACTTGTACGACTGTTGGTTACCCACAGGGCCAGGCACAAAGACCAGCCGCACGCCGTCCCCCCACGGCACAGTGCCGTTGTTCCGATAGCGCCATGTCTTGGTGAAGGACTGCCCGGGACGCATTTCGGTGCCATCCGGCACGGTCACATCTTTGACAAACTCGGCCTTGGGCTGTTCTGGCACCGGCGTAGGCGAAGGAGCCACGGTACTGGTGGGCGGCTCGGTCGCCTCAGGGGGTGTGGTTGCCGTCGGCTGCTCGGGAACAGGCGTATCGGTGGGTGTTGGCGGCTCCGTTGGGGAGGCGGTGTCGGCTCCGCCAGATGAAGCCAACGTGGAGGTAGGGAGGGGTGATGGCAAGGGCGTCGCGCTGACCTGGACCACAATCATCGGCGCCGGCTCTGATCCACAACCGGCCATCGCCCCGGCTGCTGCAACAGCCGCCCCTGCGCCCGCCGCCGCGAGAAATTGACGCCGGTTGAATTGCCAGCCCGACAGGTCCTTTTTGATGGTATATACCTCTGGTTCTTCTTCTGGCACACTGTCCTTGGGCTCTCGATTTTCCATTTCTATCGCCTCCTTGGTAAGCGTTGGTGAGCGCGCTACAGCCCCGCGTCGTCGTACAGCAAGCGCAGATCGACAGGGTCCAGATCCTCGACAAGCCACCCATCCCCCTGGTGCCCGGAGAAGGCCTCGAGTGGCTCGGGCGTCAGGAACGAGCCATCGGAACCAAAGGGAACCACCTCGGTGATGGTGATCGGCGTAACCTCGCCGCCGCCGAATCCATCCATGGCAAACAAGACGACGACGACAATGAGCGCGAGAAAGAGAACAGCAATGGCGCCGATCAACAAAGGGACCATCTTGCTACGCTCCCGGCGTGCCTCGGCAGGTGGTACGGCGCGTGGGCGCGGGGTGCCCCCGGACACAGCCGTGGGCGCCTGACTAGGGGCTCGCTGTTGGCGCAGTGCTGCGGCCATCTCGGCACCACTTTGAAAACGCGCGTTCGGGGTTTTGGCCAGGGCCTTGGCCACCACCTTGTCGAGCCAGTCAGGTACACTCACGTTCGCCTGGCGCAGAGGGGGAGGCGGATCATTGACCTGTTTGTAGAGCGTGGCGACTGGCGTGGTCGAGCTGAAAGGGACCCAGCCGACGAGCATTTCGTAGAGCACAATGCCCAGGGCATAGATGTCGGTGCGCCCATCCACTTTTTGGCCCTGGATCTGCTCGGGGGCCATGTATTCGGGTGTGCCGATGCTCGTCCCTGTACGCGTCAGTCCTGTCGTCTCGTGGACGGCTTTGGCAATGCCAAAGTCGGTGAGCAGGGGACGTCCGTCACGGCTCATCAGGATATTGCTCGGCTTGACGTCACGATGCACCAGCCCGCGCTGGTGTGCGTGATCGAGCGCTTCAGCCACCTGGGCAACGATCGAGACAGCCAGATCGGGCTCAACCGGGCCCTGCATGATCAGGTCCTTGAGTGAGCCACCATCCACGTAGGCCATGACAATAAAGTGCACGCCATCGCGTGAACCGGCATCATAGACGTGTAGAATGTTTGGGTGGCTCAAATCGGCCACGGCGAGTGCCTCGCGACGGAAGCGCTCGATAAAGTCCTGGTTCGCGGCCAATTCCTGCCTGAGTACCTTGATCGCCACGTGGCGGTTCAGGGACTGCTGGTACCCTTTGTACACAACCGCCATGCCCCCTTCTCCCAGGAGTGAAGTCACCTGGTAGGGACCGAATTGTTTTCCGATCAGGTCGTTCATTGTGCTTTTTCCCCCTCATGACAATATGAATCATAGTACTCGCGGCACACGCCGCACCGATCGCAACGTTTGTCACAGTGAATCACAAACTCGAACCAAGCATCATCCACCTCGAGGCCGTTGAGCGGTGATGCCGGGCCGCCGCCAATGTCGCGCGGCAGGATCTCTCGCCGGTGGACGTATGCATCCAGAACGGATAGGTAACGCTGCGGATCCCGCAGCGTCACGCGCCCTGCCAATTTCAAGGTGTCGTACAGGCCATCGTAGTAATGCAGGTGGCGCGGCAGGACCCAGGCACCGGTGAGACGCAGCCAGGGCATTGCGGCCAGCATCGGCGCGCACAATGACTGTGGGAACCGGTCACTGTAGGCCATTTCGTAAAAGTGCTGAGTGCGAAAGGGACAGCCAGGAATGCAGGCTTCGTTGACGAGGAGGCGCAGCTCACCGGCAAAGCTGGCCCGCAACTGCCGCAACCCGGCCAGGTCGCGCACCAGCCGCGTATCGGGGCTGATTGCATCTACCCAGTTCGCAGCAATGAGCGCCTGCGCAGGTGTGGCGATGCCGAGCAGTACCGACGCAGTGACATAGTGCGTCGGCAAAGCCTCCTTGATGATCCGGGCAAGCGACAGGTTGGCGATCGTCACGCGATCTATCCCCAGGTCATCGCGCATACGGCGCAGCACATCGAGCAAGGGGGGGGCTACTTCTTCCACCGGCCGCGAAAGGACGATGGGATTGATGACCAGTGCCTTGGGCAGCGGCGCATCCCTGACAAAGATCTCCAGGTGCTGCTCGGGCTGCCGGCTGCGCCCTGAAGCAAACCCACCAGCAGGCATGGGGAAATAGACTTCTCTGATCCATGCCCCAAACCTGGCATGAACCTCCTGCCAGAAGTCGAGATCCTGATCAACGTAGGGGATCACCCAAGTGCTCACAGGCTCACCCTTCTCAGCAAGGTTGGCTGCCAACCGCTCAGGTTTGCCACACCCCATCTCCTTCGCGCTGTACCATCCCCGCACCCGGCCACGGCTCAAATATCCATGTCATCCTGACCACCTGGCATCCGAGATGGCGTCGGAGTGCTGGCTGACTGCGGCCATGAGCGCGCTCTGACTGTCAAAGAGCGCAGCCGCGCACTCGCACTCTTCCATGGTAGTCAGGATATTGCGCAAAGCGATGGCTCTTGTTTGCACACAGAGCCGGCCGTAATCGCCAGGCCGGCGTGGCAGCTCATTGTATACGTGACACCCCCCGGCGCAATGCCACTGGCAAAAACATGTGCGGCAGGCAGGTTTGTTCCAGACATTCAATGCCCGCGTCGTGGCAAGCCTGTCGCCATCCACGTGCGCTGTGCCCCCCTTCATGTAGCCGATTTCCAGGTCAAGACCGCGCGCCTCCCACTCGTCACGCAGCAGGTAGCAGGTGCTGAGCGTGCCACCGGGTGAGACGATCACCACGTCAGAGCCGACGGGGCAAAAGCTCACCCGCCTGGTGCCGATGTCGGCGGTCGCGTACACCGGCTTGACCTCAGACGCTTCGAGGATCGCCGCGGCCTGGACGAACCGACGCGCAAAGCACCAGGGATCCGGTGGTGCCAGCGAGTGAGTCCCCGGCACAGGCCGGACAGGCTCGAAGCAGACCGCCGCAGGTCGGAATGCCTCGCACAGCCAGGCCGCAATCTCGGGCATGCGAGCCACCGTATCGGCCGTCACACATACCCGCAAGGCGAGCGCTGCCGGCCCATCTGACACGATCTCCGCCGTGCGCACAACGGATTCATACGTTTCCTGCCCACCGCGGCCCGGGCGGTAGTGGTTCTGGATCTCGGCCGGCCCATCGAGCGATACGATGACATCGTCGAACGTCTCTGCCAGCCATCGTGCCCGGCTCTGATCAAACACACCATTCGTCGCCACCTCAAAGCGCACCCCAATCCCCACGTCGAGTGCCCTGGTGCGGGCATATTGAACACAGAACTCGACCACCTGGGGCGCATGAAAAGGCTCACCGCCAAAGAAGTGGATCTCTGCCGTTCGCTCCCCCCTCTCACGCACCAGGTCGAGATACCAATCTATGGCATCCCGTGCCAATTCCAGGTCCATGACCTGTGTTCGGCGCTCACGCGGTACAAACCCACAGTAACGGCACGCCAGGTTGCAGCCACGCGTCGGAAGGAGGCCGAGGTATGCAGGCCTGAGCGGTCCCTGCCGCGGCTGCGGTGGTGAGCCGCGGCCGGACGACAACTCGGCTACTACCTCACCCACCCTCCCTGGTGCCTCTCCGCTACCGGTGAGCAAACAATTCGACACGAAACGAACCGCCGCTGCATTCAGGAGAACGGCGAGCCCCTGGAGCGGTGCGTACAACAAGTATTGATCCAGGACTGGCAAGACAAAGATGTTATCCAGCGGCACGATCCGTTTCTAGCTGTCACCCTGACCGGCATAAGCGAGCGCGTCGATGACACCATCTTACCACAATTCTGTGTGCTAGTCAACAGCCACGTCGCTGTTTTTGACCCCACCGGCAGTGGGGGGGGGCGGCGTCCCCCAAGTTGGGAAAACTATTGACACCTCTTAACCCCGGTGTTATAATATCCCTGCCGGCTTGCATGTCGGCGCGTGCTGGACCATTACTCACACTGTCAAACCCATCGCCGGCCGCTGACTCGCCGGCTCGCTCATTCACACCTTGTCGGTTCCTCGTTCTCAAGGGGGGATCGACCCAACATTTTCCCGGTGCCCAGGGTACACGCCCACAGCGTCTGTGAGCACATGTCCACGACAGGAGGAAAAGATGAACCGCCGTTTGGTGCAGCGTTTCGCCCCGATTTTGCCCGGCTCGATCGGGCGGCGGCCTGGGAAGGTCGCACTGGCCGCGTCGCTCTTGCTGTGCGGCGCGATCGGCTGGTTCTTCTTGCAGCATGCCGCACCCGAGCCGGCGTATGCCTGGCCCGGGGGGGACCTGTCCCCGGGCTGGTCCTCAACAGAAACGGATGAGACGACGTGTGTGGCTTGGGGTGACTGGGACCGCGACGGCGACCTCGACCTGGCTGTGGGCAATGCTGGTTGGGGCGTTGGGCGACCGAACCGGGTGTACGAGAATGTAGGGGGCACCCTGTCGCTCGCCTGGTCCGCGGCCGAGAGAGACCAGACCAATAGCCTGGCATGGGGTGATTGGGATGGTGATGGCGACCTCGACCTAGCTGTCGGGAATGGTTGGCACTATAACGATGAGCCCAACCGGGTGTACGAGAATGTAGGAGGCAGCCTGTCGCTAGCCTGGTCGTCGACTGAGATGGAATGGACCGGCAGTGTGGCCTGGGGAGACTGGGATGGTGATGGCGACCTCGACCTAGCCGTGGGGAACAGGGGACCGGCAAGACCCCAACCTCAGTTCGACCGGGTGTACGAGAATGAGGGGGGCACTCTGTCGCTGGCCTGGTCATCGGTCGCAACCGACACTACCGCCAGCGTGGCGTGGGGCGACTGGGACGACGACGGGGACCTCGACCTGGCTGTCGGCAACCTCGGTCAGTCCAACCTGGTGTATCGAAACGATAGCAAGGAGATTCCAGGGGTACCCGATTCAAGTCGCCTGGTGCCGGCCTGGAATTCGGCCGAGACGGACGCGACCCAGAGCGTAGCGTGGGGGGACTGGAATGGCGACGGCGACCTCGACTTGGCCGTGGGGAACGGCGGCGTAACCGGTGACCACAACCGGGTATACGAGAACCTGGGGAGTAGCCTGTCGCCGGTCTGGATGTCGGCCGAGACGGATGAGACCTACAGCGTGGTGTGGGGCGATTGGGATAGCGACGGAGATCTCGATCTCGCGGTCGGGAACGAGCCTCGATTCGATAGCCAGCAGCAAAAGTATGTTGATGGTGAGAATCGGGTCTACGAGAACACGGGAGGCGACCTCGTTCTGGCCTGGACTTCGGACGAGGTGGAATGGACGACTAGTGTGGCGTGGGGCGACTGGGATCGCGATGGCGACCTCGACCTGGTCGCGGGCAATGACAGTGCACCCAACCGGGTATACGAGAACGAGGGAGGCAGCCTGTCGTTGGACTGGACCTCGAATCCGGCGGATGGAACCACCAGTGTGGCCTGGGGCGACTGGGACGGTGACGGGGATCTCGATCTGGCGGCCGGGAACGATGGCAATGGCACTCCGGCGCTGAGCCGGGTGTACGAGAACCCGGGCGGCACCTTATCACTCGGCTGGTCTGCGACAATTACGGAGCACACAGCCAGCGTGTCCTGGGCGGATTGGGATGGCGACGGGGACCCTGATCTGGCCACTGGAAACGGCGGTCATCACAGTGAGCAACCCAACCGCGTGTACGAGAACGTGGGGGGCACGCTATCACTGGCCTGGTCCTCCACCGAGTTGTACCCCACTACCAGTGTGGCCTGGGGAGATTTTGATGGATGGGGTGAAATCGACCTGGCTGTTGGAAACGCGTGCGACCTTGTTGATACCAACTGCCAGCCCGTACAGGTGTACGTGAACCTAGAGGGGTACGGGGGGGAGCGCGGTTTGTATCTCGCCTGGTATCCTCCCGTTACCGGCGTCCGTAGCACCAGCGTGGCGTGGGGGGACTGGGATGGCGATGGCGATTCCGACCTCGCCGTCGGAACTGAACCCCAGTGGGATGCTAGTCAGGGGGAATACGTGGGTGGTCAGGAGATGGTGTACGAGAACGTGGGGGGAATGCTGTCAGTGTTTCCCGATTGGACCTCGACCATCACTGATCCCACCAACACCGTGGCTTGGGGCGATTGGGACGGCGACGGTGACCCCGACCTGGCCGTGGGCAACTTTGGCTCGCCCAACCTGGTGTACGAGAACCTGGGAGGTAACCTGGACTCAACGCCCGCCTGGGTTTCGACGGTGACCAACACCACCACTAGCCTCGCCTGGGGCGATTGGGACAACGACAGCGATCTCGACCTGGCCGTGGGTAACCTCAACTCGCCCAACCAGGTGTATGAGAACTCGGGAGCCGGCTTGGGCTTATCGCCCGTCTGGACATCGACCATTACCGACAGCACCACAAGCGTTGCATGGAGTGACTGGGATGGCGAAGGCGATCTCGACCTGGTCGTCGGCAATGACGGTCAACCCAACCTCGTGTACGCCAACGACGGCGGGAGCCTGTCATTGGCCTGGTCTTCAGATCAGTTGGATGCCACCACCTGCGTGGCGTGGGACGACTGGGACGGCGATGGGGATCTCGATCTGGCGGTAGGGAACGATGGCGATGGCATGGAAGGTCTCAACCGCGTGTACGAGAACTCGGGCGGCATCCTTTCACTCGGCTGGTCCGCGACCATCTCGGAGAGCACGAACAGCGTAGCGTGGGGCGACTGGGATGGAGATGGGGACCTTGACCTGGCGATGGGGAATACGTGTTTCTATCCAGGTTGCGCTTCCACCCGCTTGTACGAGAACACAGAGGGTGAGCTGTTGCAGGCCTGGTCCGCGCTCACGACCGATAGTACCAGTAGCGTGGCGTGGGGGGATTGGGATGGCGACGGCGACCTCGATCTGGCTGCAGATGCACGAGTGTACGAGTACGATCAAGTACAGCGAACCCTCCGGCTCGACCCCGCCAACGGCTTTGGTTGGGACGGCGGGGACGGCGGTTCCACCGTGGCGTGGGGGGATTGGGACAATGACGGCGACCTCGACCTGGCCGTGGGTAACCGAGGCACACCGAACCTCGTGTACGAGAACGCGGGAGGCTTCCTGCGCTCGTCGCCCGCCTGGACTTCGCCGGTGACGGACGTGACTGCCAGCGTAGCCTGGGGAGACTGGGATAACGATGGCGACCTCGATCTGGCGGTAGGGAATGCTGGTGGATTCAACCAGGTGTATGAGAACTTGAGTGGCACGCTGTCACTGGCCTGGTCGTCACCCGAGACGGACGGCACCACCGCTGTGGCGTGGGCTGATTGGGACGGTGACGGCGATCTCGACCTGACCGTGGGGAACTCGGGTGGATGGGACTTGGCTGCACACAATCAGGTGTACGAGAATGAGGGAGGCAGCCTGTCGCTGATCTGGACTTCGGCCGAGATCCGCGAGACCTCCAGCCTGGCGTGGGCAGACTGGGACGGCGACGGAGACCTCGATCTGGCCGTCGGAAACGAGCCGCGATACGTGAAGGGCTACGTCGATGGTGAGAACCTGGTGTACGAGAACCATTCTCAGGACATACTTGTCAGTGTAGATTCACCGTCGTGGGCGCACATTGACACACCAGGCGGAGCCACCGCTCCCTTCTTCGCCTCGGCCACCGTGCTAGAGGGTCCCATCCTGCCTATCACCTACACCCTTTTTGACGCCGAGGGCGATCCGGCCCGCCTGGTAGAGGCCTTCTACTCACTCGACGGCGGCAGCAGGTGGCACCCGGCCATAGCTGCCAGCGGCACCATCACGACGGACCTGGTCGCTTCTCCTACCGGTACAACTCACACCTACACCTGGGATATCTACAACAGCGATTTCTTTGGCGCCAGCGACAGCGTCGTCTTTCGCCTCGACGTGTACCAGGGGTTCGACGGGCCCGGGCCGTACCAATATTTGTTCCGCACCGCACGCACACTGCCCTTCCGCGTGCGAGGCTCGCAGGTGCGGGTAGTGGATGAGAATGGGGAGCCAGTGCCTGACGCGATAGTCTACCACCGAGCGAACAACCCGACCGGCCTGTTCGAGCCGTACCAGGATAGCAAGGGCCGGCCCTTCCGCACCAACCCGGCCGGCTACCTGCTCGGCTACGGGGAGATCGGCGTGGGGGACCAACTGGCAGCCCTGGTCCCGATCAGCCACACCGAAACCTACACGCTGTACTCCACCAGTGCCGCCCCCAGCCCCACGGGCCTTGATGCTCATCCCGTCACCGCCCTCGGCGTGCAGACGTTGACCGTGTCGGCCGAACACCCGCTCTACCTCTTCAACCTCGACCTGTCGCTCGAGTGGGACGCGCGCAACGACGGCACCTTTCTCGAGGACCTCGATCTGGCCGTGCAGCGCGCCTCGGCCCTCTTCTACGACGTCACCGACGGGCAGGCGGCCATCGGCACCGTGCGCGTCTACCAGGAGAGGGAGAAGTGGCTGGGCGCCGACGTGGTCATGTATGCCCAAAACGGCATCCGCCCCAGGGCCAGCATGGGCGGCGTCGCAACCGACCTGACCCCCGACCGGGTCCGCGGCATCACCATCACCAACGCCTACGGCCCTGGCCAGGTGCGCATGGGCCCGAACTGGGACCCCTTTGGCCAGAGCCTGGCCGAGCTCGACACCGAATGGGGGCGCGCCCTGGCCCACGAGCTCGCCCACTACCTGCTCTACCTCCCCGACAACTATCTCGGCGTCGACGACAACGGTGCGCCCACGTTCGTCGACTGCAAGGGCAGTTTCATGACCAACACCTACGACGACGCCTACAGCGAGCTGCTGCCGCGCCACCTGTGGGATGAGCCAGCCCGAGGCTGTGATCACACGATCGCCATGAGCACCACCGGCCGCGCCGACTGGCAGACGGTCGGGGTCTTTTACGACGCCGTCTACTCGCCCACCGCTACTTTTGAGGGCCCGAGCTGTTTACCGCTGGACGTCACGCGTGTCGTCCAGGTGCCGATGAGTGGTACGTCCATGGTCCTGCCCGCCCTCCTCTTTGACGTCCGCGACCAAGACTATGCCCTCCTCTCCGTGCCCGGCGCCCACGGCTTCCTGTTCAAAACACGCAGCACGCCTGGCCTGGAGGATGACGCCGTCATACCCCTCGGCTCGACCGTGGCCGACGGCGACAGGATCAAGGTGCGCGGTGCCGAGGTGGGCGACCGCCTGTGCATCGTGGGACCGTACGACGATGGACTCGCGGGCGCCTACACCGGCTGCATCGATTCGTTGACCAACACCGACCGCGCCGTCAAGCTCGCGCCGGCCGTTGGCTGGCAGCCCAACCTCGTCGTGACCGCCGTCACGTCGCGCACGCTGGCCGTCACCGCCACGCTCGCCGTGACCGAGAGCGAGCTCTACCTCCAGATCTTTCCCACCTATGGTGCCCCCACGGCCACCGGGCCCGTCACCGCGCCGTGGACAGCTATGGCACTGGCCCAGAGTACCGGGACAGGCCCGGCGCCAGCACAGACCTTTGTCGCCTCGATCACCCTCGACGCGCCCTGCTTTGACCTGCTGGTGCGCGTATGGGTGCCCGGCAGCGATCCGAGCGATCCGCCACGCGAGGCGCTCAGCCGGATCTACCTCAGCCCGCCGTGGGGGCCTAACCCCGATCCCCCGGGCCTGGGCCCCAACACGCGTGCCTGGGGAGCCAATCAGCGCCAACTGGGAGCACCGGTGGCCTCGGGCGACGGCGGGGTCACCGTCTGGAACATCACCAACATCTTTTCCGACACGGGCACCGTCTCGTTGCAGACCGTGTACAACCTGCCGGGCCTGGCATCGTGGCTGATGCCCGTCGGCCAGGGTTACCGTTTTGTCGCCGGCGAGCACTTCCCACGGGCCATCGCCTTCGACTACCTGCAGCGCAATGTGCCTGCCGGGTTCGAGAAAGCGCTCTACGTCTATTACTCGCCCGACGATGGCGCCACCTGGCGCCGCCTGCCCACCACCCTCGATACCACCCACAACCAGGCGGCCGCCCCCATGCCCGACGACCCGGATACCGGGTACGGCCAGGGTCTGTACGCCCTGCTGTCCACCATCGACCTGCCCCCCTTCCGGCCCGGCTGGAACCTGTTCGGCTACCCGCTGCTCGACAGCCGCCTGGTGCCCGGGGCATTTGCATCGGTAGAGGGCTACTATACGACGGTCTATGGGCACTATGTCGAGGATGTGGGCGATCCGTGGAAGATGTACGACGTGACCGTGGCGCCACCCTTTCAGACACTGGTGAACGATCTGCACGAATTGAGCTTTGGCCATGGTTACTGGATTACGGTCAGCCAGGCTGTAACCCTCAGCCTGGCGCCTCCGTCCGAGTCTGTGGCCGGGATTGAGATCGACACTACGAGCGTGCCGCGCCCTCCGGCGACCTACTATGGGCAGGTGCTGGCGGGGGACGATTGGGTGCCGGCGGCAGGGATGACCGTGCAAGCCTGGATCGGCGAGCACATCTGCGGTGAGGCCAGGACCGTCGTGCTGGCCGACGGGCGGATCGCCTACGCCGTGCAGGTAGTGGCCGACGATGGCGGCGCCACAGCCGGCTGTGGCGCCGCGGGCCGGCCCGTGCGTTTCACTGTGGACAGGCAGTCGATGGCCGGGTCAGTGCCCTGGCGCGATCACCAGGCATGGCGCCTGGACCTGGCGCCAGGCGCGAACCGCGCCTACCTGCCCGTGATCTATAAATAGGCGGGCCGGTCGCAGACTGCGGAGGCCCGAGCTTGGTCGGGGGAAGGTCTGTTCGGAGTGCGAACTGTCCCCGGGCAAGCCCGGGCCTCCATATCCCCGCTGTCCTAGCCTGTGACGCCTGGACCGTGGCCCGCCAGATCTTTCCATGCGGCCAGCAGCTCGCGGTTGTCGCGTACATCCTCCAGGAAACGCCGCCGCTGCCCCTCGTCCTGGATGCCAGCCGCACGCCCCTGAATCAGGTTGTAACCATCCGTCAGGACACGGCAGGCCCGATCGATTCGGCGGGAGTCGTCGCCGGCGGTGGCCCGCAGCACCCGGTAGCAGGTGAGATACACCAGGGCGGGAAACTCGATCCCGTCCGGGCGATGCCCCTCGATCCAGGTAAGGATCTCCTCAACGCGAGCGAGTGCCCGCTCCAGATCGCCCTCCGCCAGGGCGAGCCGCGCCAGGCCGGCCAGGTCGTCCAGGGTGACCGCCTCCTGTCCCAGCTCGCGCCGGATAGCCAGTGCCGCCTCGAAAGCATCCCCGGCCGCTTGTGGCTGTCCCAACCCGGCGTTGATCAGCCCCAGGTGGCTCAGTGTATAGGCCTCCCCGCGGCGATCGCCCACCTCACGTTGGATGTGGAGCGCCTGTTGGGCACAGGGCAGGGCCTCATCGAGCTCACCTGAGGCGTAGTAGATCAGGCCCAGTGTGTCCAGGCTGATCGCTTCGACACGGCAATGGCTTGTCTCGCGGGCCGCCGAGTGGGCCTGGCGGTGCCAATCGCCCGCGGCCTG
>JAFGIA010000096.1 GCA_016929795.1 Anaerolineae bacterium | reverse complement strand
TTGGCCTTAAAGTCGCGCGGCCCATACTCCTCGTCCGGCTTGCCCGCACCGCCCCAGTCGTACATCCGGTAACCCTGTTCCGCACTCCGCTTTAGCACGTGCCACGTCAACAGCTCGTTCGGCACGTACGAGCTATACTCCCTGTCGGTCCCGCCGTACCACCCATAGGCCACGTCCCTGTACATCAGATCGATCGACACTGCAGCCGGCTTTCCGTCCACCCGGGCGAGGAAAAAGTCGACCATCCCCTTCGGGTGCAGCACCTCAAATGCCGCCTTGAACAGCGAATAGTCAGACACGGGCACCTGCGCGAGGCCATACGTCTTTTCGATCAGACTGTAGCTCTCGCGCACTCCTGCCTCGTCCTGCACCTCTTCAATCTCGACCTCCCCTTTTCTCAGACCACTCCGGATCCGCTTGCGCGTCCGGCTGCTCACGTCTGCCAGAATATCGTCCGTAGGGCGATCCAGATCGACCAGAAAATTCAGGTGCTCCTCGTACTCGAAACCAAATTCACCCAACACGGGGTGCAGATCGCCGAGGTCGACCAGGTTCCGCAGCTCCGTAAACAGGATCGCCGGGTCGACATCCTCCCTGTAGGCCTGCAGCAGCAGGGCGAGCGCCTCTCTCCCCTCGGCGCCGGGTGCGCACAGCACGCTTCCGTACACTACCGCCCGCGTACTCAACGGCCTCAGCAGGCCGACAATCCGGTTGCCATTTAGCACCGTGTGCTGCACCGGCAGCAGCAGCGCCAGCGTCCGCCCGTGCTCATCTATAGTCGCCCACAACTCGGGGTGGTGGCCCCTCGTGCGCGCCCACACCTCAAACATCTCGGGTGTGTGAAAGATGCGCCCATCCGGGTGCTCCTCCACAAACCGGCGCCATTCTCGTTCATCCAGTGTGCGTGTAACCTTCAACCTCATCCTCTCCCTTCACTCGTCTGCCAACCGCTTCATCAGTGCCACGTACTCGCCGCCGACCTTTGTCCAGTTGTACTTGCGGTTGAACCGTTCAGCACGGGCGGCAAGCTCGTCGAGCCGCGCACGGTCGTTGTAAAGCCGCATCATCTGCTCTGCCAGGTCGTCGACACTGCCCGGCTCGAACAGCTCGACCATCGTCCCACCAAAATAGCGCTCGATCGCAGTCGTTCTGGCGGCAATGGCGGGCAGACCCAGGGCTGCGTACTCCATCAGTTTGGTCGGCAGCAGCCCATCTGTGAATGGGTCGGCGCGGTATGGCACGATGCCCGCATCCGACTCCAATATGATCTCGGGCAGCTCCTCGGCGGGCACGAGGTCCCAATGAAAGTCGATCTCGTCGTGCAACCCAAGGTCTTTTGCCATCTCGATCAACGTCTTCATATACTCCCCGCGTCCGATCAGCGTCAGATGAATCTCTGGCGCATCCCGGTCGTCGCCGGCCTCTTCCCGTACCCGGGCCATCGCCTTCAATGCCAGGTCCAGGCCATACCGCTCGACGATGGCACCATGATAGATCAGGCGCAGGCTGTGCCCGTTGCCGTTGACAGATTGGAAGGCGGCCATCCTTCCATCCTTCCATCCTTCCGGCCGTCTGAAAATCTGGTCGTCTGCCACGTTCATCACTACGCTGACCTTGTCGGCACGCACCCCGCGGTCGATGAGCGCCTGGCGCCAATGGTGACTGACGGTAATCACGTGATCGGCAAACGCACACGCCAGGCGCTCCTGCAGGCGCACGATGCGCACGGGCAGGCTGCCGGCGTCGCGGCCAAACCGCCCCATGTAAAACTCGGGCATCAGGTCGTGCAGGTCGACGATCAGCCTGGCACCCAACAGGCGTGGCAGCCACGCGGCCATCACGAGAAAGTCGGGCGGGCTGTGTGCCTGGATCGTATCGTAGCGGTGCTCCAGGTGTAGCCGCGACACCTTGACCATGACCAGGAAAAAGAACGCCAGATATTCGAGGAGCTGAACGAGCTGCCCCCCCTTCTTGTAGCGACGCACGGGCAGGCGATAGATCGTCACACTCTTGAACTCGTCCACGCCCGGTTCGTCCGGCTGCTTCAACGAGATCACGTCCACCTCGTAGCCATTCCGCAGCAGCGCCTCCGCCTGCCGCTGAACACGCGTCTCTCCGAGCGGGTAGTAAGCGTGCACGATCATGCAATGCCGCCGCACCTCACCATTGTCCTCAAAGCTCCTGCCTCTTCCTCTACTCATCTCCGCTCCACCCATCCGCCAGCTTGCGTACTCGCTCATTTGCCGGCCGGCTGATCTGCCCATTTTCCTTCAACAGGCTCCGCAAGCGGGCAACTTTTCCCGTGTACTCGCCGACAAGTTTCTCATTCAGCCTGGGCATCTCCTCGCGCAGCACATCCTGGTCGCGCCTTGCACGCTGCACTCCCTCGTACACCCCTTCCACCGTGTTGGGGACGTGCACGGTGCCGAGTGCAAAGTAGTCACGCAGCACGGGCCAGTCGGACGTGATCAGTGGCACCCCAAACGAGACAGCCTCGTAGCCACCCATGAGGAGCGTGTGGTTGCGCGTGGTCAGGTCCATCACCGCGTCGGCACCCCGGAGCAGGCCCACGTACTCGTCGTAGCTCAGGTAGCCTGTCAGGTGGCAGTTGTCCGGCTTTTGCGCCAGCAGCTTCGCATCCGCCTTTCGCTCGTCACCCGTCACGTAAAAACCAACGTCGCTCAGCCGTTCCGCCGCCTGGAATACCACGTCCAGCGGCTCGTCGGTCTCGTACGTGCTCACCACCGCCACGTTGAACTTGCCATCCATCGGGTACGGCTCACCCGCCGGATAATCGCCTGGCGTGAAGCCTAGCACCAGAGACGGCACGCCCCACCCTTCCACGATGTCACCCTGCGCCTGGTTCGGCACCAGGGTGACGAGCGCTCGTCGCGACAGCCAGCGGTGCAGGGGCAGCGCCCAGTTCCACCTCGGCGCGATAAATGCCGCCGTGTGCGAATCGATCCCGAATTCGGCGCCGTGCAGGCGTGCATAGAGGTAGGCAAGCATCGCCGCAAAAATCGGCGGGTTCTGCACGAACAGGATGTCGGGCCGCTCGCGCCGCAGCAGGCGCCACGTATCCCACGCTTGCAGCGGGTAACGGAACGGTGCCTGCCACAGTTTGCCCTGCTGCCCTCTGTTGACAAAATGTACCGACCCGCCAATCGTCTGCGCCAGCAGCTCGCTTCGTTGATCGCGCCGCACCCAGGCGACCACCATCTTTTTTTTCATCTAGCCCGTCCTTCCTCGCTGAATCGCGTCCTCGCCTGCCAGCCCCACCTGCTCGAGCCACGCTACGGTCAGCGCCAGCCCTCGGTCGAGATCGACCCTCGGCTCGTAGCCGAGCAATCTGCGCGCCTTGTCGATCGAATAGCGCGCGTCGAGGTTGTACAGTTGCAGGTCGGCCCAGCGCGGCGTGGTTTTCAGCGACGTCTCGGCCGATTTCATCAGCATCTTGGCCGGCCGGAAGCGGTATGCCAGCTTGCGCAGCGGCTTTTCAAAGTGATCGCGCACGACGCGCGCCGTGCTCCGCACCGGCTCCATCAGCCGCGTCCGCAGCCTGGCCCCACCCGGATCGATGCTGGGCAGCTCGGGCAAGCCGAGCGCCGCGTTGTAGCGCCGGAAATACTCGTTCCAGGTCACCCTGTCGGGCCCGACGAGGTTGAATGCCTCACCCACCGCCGCCAGATGGTGGGCCGCCGCCAGGATGCCCTCGACGAGGTCGCCCACGTACACCATGTTGCAGATGCCATCCCCATATCCATGAAAGATGCCCCAATTGCCCGACTGCAGCTTGTTCGCCAGGTCCACGGTCCACATCCGCCCGAACGGCCCATAGACGATCGACGGCCGGATGACGGTCACCGGCAGCCCCCTGCCGGCATACTCCCAGCACAGCTCTTCCGCTTCGACCTTGCTCGCCGTGTACTCGTCGCCGTTTCGGTGGATCGGGGCGGTCTCGTCGGCCTCGCCCTCCACGTCGCCGTACACGACAGCCGAGCTGAGGTACACGAACCGCTCCACACCGGCGTTCAACGCCGCGTCCAACATGTTGCGCGTCCCCTCGACGGTCACACGCTTCGAGCCGTATGCCGTATGCACCACCCTGTCGACCCCATCCATTGCCTCGGCCAGTTGGTGCGGCTTCATGACATCCGCAAGCACCGGCTGGAGTGGAAAGCGCGACAGCCGCACCGCCGTCGATGCGTTGCGCACCGCGGGGCGCACGTTCGCGCACCCCTTCAGGTACAGGCTCTCCACCAGCCAGCCGCCAACAAAACCGTTGGCCCCCGTGATCAGGAACGTCTCTTTATCGGGCATACTGCATCTCCTTCATACCGTACCACGGCATTTCGAACCGCCTGGCAGCCCGATAGCAATCGTCGATAAACTCGATCGAGGGCAGGGCATCGCGTCCCGAGACGAGAGGCGCCGTTCCGTTGCTGATTGCGTCGATAAAGCTCGTGAGCATCCCGTCGGCAATCGCGTGGTATCCCCCGTCCATCTCGAGCCGGATCCGCTTCTTCTGGCCCGAGGGCTCGATCAGGACAATGCTGTGATTGTCATAGATGTCTCCCCACAATGTGCCCCCTTCCAACTCGACCTCGAACGTCGTCGGGAATTTGGACAGCCAGCTTAGCAGCACGTCGCCTTCCACACCGCCGTTGCCGTTCCCCGCGTGGCGAAAGCGCACGCGCGCTACCGCTTCCGGGCCGCCAAACGAATCATTTTCCGACGTCACGACCTCCGGCTTGCCGCCGAGCCACCAACTGATCACGTACATCACGTGCGCGCCGCGGTCTCGCAGCACGCCGCCCGCCACCGTGCCCGGCTGAAAGCGAAACGCCGTCACCGACTCCCAATCATATTTTTCTCCCACCCGGTACTTGATCGACCGCACGGCTCCCAGGCTGCCCTCGTCGAGAAGCTCCTTCACCCTCACGAGCGGCGGAAAAAGCCGCCGCTGGTAATTGGCGGCGAGCACCACGCCCGCACGCTCCGCTTCTTCGACCATCTCTCGCGCCTTCTCCGCCGACTCGGCCAACGGCTTTTCCGAAAAGACGTGCACGCCGTTTGACAGAAACTCGAGCCCGATGGGGTTGTGCAGTTGAGTCGGCACCGCCAGGATGGCGCCGTCGACCTCGTGCAACACGTCCCGATAGTCGGTCGCCACCCTGTGTACAGGGAATTTTTTCGCCAGCGCTTCCGCCCGTTCACGATCTCTGTCCACCAGCACCAGCCGGCTGAGCACCGCCGGGTGGCGTGCAAGGACGGGCAGGTAGTACTGCTCCGCAATCGCCCCACACCCCACCAGCACCAGCCGCCGCGTCGTCGCCGGCGCCGCAGCAGCAACCGCTTGCTGACCGGCTCCCATATTTATCCGTCCATTCCCTACTTGATCTGACATTTTCCATCCTAAAATATAAAATCTACTACCAATTATCTAATATCTAATACCTGATATCTATTCCCTACTCCCCCATCGCCTTCCGATACACCCGTATCCACTCCCCGGCAATCGCCTGCTCTTGCTCCGCCACCCACCGCTCCGCCTGCTCACCCATCCTGCGCCGCAAGCCGTCGTCCCGGAGCAGTTGCACGATCGCACGCGCGAGGGCCGACTCGTCGCCGGGAGGCACCAGCAGGCCCGTGCTGCCCTCCTCCACGTAATCGGGCAGGGCGCCGACGCGCGAAGCCACGACGGGCCGCCCAAAACTGTACGCGTCGAGCAGGACGCCGCTGGCCGCTCCGTCGATGTAGGGCAGGGCGACCAGGCTGGCGCGCTCGAAATACGCGGGCATCTCTTCGCCCGGCACGAACCCGGCGTGTACCTCGAACCTGGCCGGATCTTGAATCATCGACACGCAGCGGTCCAGGTCGGGCCCATGTGCGGCAATGAGAAAGCAAGCGCCCGGCACCTCCCGGTTCACCAGGGGCTGCGCGCGCACCAGGTACTCCAACCCCTTGTGATAGCGCGCACCGCCAAAAAAGAGCACCGTCCCCGGTTCTTCCTCTACGTTGGACCTGGGCCAGCGGCCTGCCGTGATGCGCGGCGCCAGCGGCACGTGCACCACCCGCTCAGCCGGCACGCCAAACCTGTCCACCATCACGTCCACCAGCTCGCGCCCGTGCACAGCGTACAGATTCGATCCCCAGATTGCCAGGCGATTGCCGAGCCACGTCATCCACTCAGGCCGATCATCGCCGACGTTCTGCAGCGGCTGCTGAAACGCAGTCACGACGGGCACGTCGTGCAATCTGGAAGAGATCAGCGCCAGCACCCCCAGCCACACCTCTCCCGGACCCAGGCTGATATGCACCACGTCGACGCCATCGCGCTGCATCGCCCGCGCCGCGTCGAGCACCGTCACCAACGACCTGGGATCTCGTATGCGCGGATAGTCGATCAGGCGCACAGGGATCTCCCGGGGCAACAGGCTCAACTCGTAGAAACGCGCCTCGATCTCACCTGCTTCGGCGCCGTCGTCACCGGCGGGCTCGCGCACCAGCCGCGCCGCGCGCGCGTGCGACAAATAGAGTGTCGCCCGCGCCCCGGCAGCGTGGAGCACGTTCGCCAGGTCGAGGGTCGATTCAATGTCGGCCCCGCTTGCGATCCCGACGTGCAAGCCGGCCCCGCGCCCCCCACCCCCGTTGCCGCTCATGCTACCACCTCTTCAGATCGGAGGCGCGCTTCAGAGCGTGCGTGTTTCGGCGTGCTGTCGCGGCCTCGACGTTCCAGCCCGATGATGTCGTGCACGCGACCCAGGACCGCATTCCAGTCATACTGCCGCGCAAACTCCTGCCCGTTCTCCCTGTACGAGCGCAGCAGCGCAGGGTCCGAAAGAATCGCACTCACCGCCCGGCCAAACGCGTCCGCCGAGCACTCGATCGCCTGTCCCGCCCCCGACTCGTCGAGGATCAGCTCTGTCTCGCCGATCCGGGTCCCGATCACGGCCAGACCCGCCGCCATGTACTCGACGATTTTCAGGTGAAAGGCGTACTTCATCTGCTCTGTCGGCTGGAACAGCGCCACGCCAATGTCCGCCTCTGCGAGGTACTCGGGCAGCCGCGTATACGGCTTGAAGCCAAGAAATCGGACACTGTCGCCGAGATCGAGGCGGGCGACGAGATCGCGCAGCGACCTCGCGTACGAATTGTCGTCCGGGCCGATAATCCAATACCTGGCATCGGGAATCTCGGCGCGCACCGCCGCAAAGCCTTCGATCGTCACGTCGAGACCCGCCCAATCCTCCAGCGAGCCGGTGTACACCAGCGTCGGCGGGTGCGGCTTTTTCTCCTGCGCCTCTGCAAACAGCGGATAATTCACGCCGTTTGGCACCACAAACGTCTCTTTGGCGCCCTGCTCGTCACGCAAGTCGGCCAGCAGGGTGCCGACAGAGAGCACCACGTCGGCAATCGACACCGCAAATCGTTCCCGCCACGTGATCG
>JAFGIA010000095.1 GCA_016929795.1 Anaerolineae bacterium | reverse complement strand
CGACCACTACCACCACTACCGCGGCGGCCGCGGACCAGCCGGTCACGGGCTTTGACCGGGACGCGGTGCTCGCCTACTTTGCCCGGCGCAAGGGAGTTGAATGCTACCGCGCGACGGCTCACGATGAGAAGAAGCTGGCCCTGCTCCGGGAAGGCGGCTACAGCCAGGACGAGATCCTGGCCGCCGTCGACCTGGCCTTCGATACGCTGCCGCCGGATGCCCCGCCCATCCGCATGTTTTCCTACTGCGCCACCGTCGCGCTGGCGACCCCGCCTCGCCGGCTCTCCCCCTCCGAGGGCGACCAAGCCACCACCACCGAACGAGCGCGAGACCCTGTCTCTCCGCCTCCCGCCACTGCCAGCAGGAAATCGGATACACCCTCTGTCCTGAAGTATGTCATGCGCCTGTACGAGTCGGAAATCGCCCCGGTCACACCGCTGATCGAGGCCGAGCTGCGCACCCTTGTAGCCCACTACCCGGACCCTGACGAATGGGACACTGCCTTCCGCGAAGCGGTCCGGGCCAATGTGCCGCAACTGCGTTACGTGCAGCAGGTGCTCAAAGGGCGGGCGACTCGTGCCAGGTCAACCCTTCCACTGTCAGGAGGTACCGATGCCGAACAACAACAATCCAGCCGTCCCCGAGCGGGACGGAATGGGGACGGTCGCCGCCGCACCGCGTCCCCTGGTCGAACTTCTGGAACAACAAGTGACGCAGATCTCCAGGCCGCCCAGCAACGGGCAGCCGCGATGCAGCCCCTCGACCTGGTCACCATCCTCGGCACAGCCGACGCATGAGGACGGGACCTGTCCGACGTGCGGTGGGTTGGGTTGGCTGCGACTGGATGTGCCTTTCGGGCATCCGCAGTTTGGGCAGTTGGTGCCGTGTGACGATTGCGGCCAGGTGCACCGGCAGCGGATCGCGCGTTTCGACCGCTACTCGTCGCGCAAGGGGCGGGCGTTGAGGCAGCGGTTTCGCAACTTTGAGCTGGGCGGCGCATCGGCGGCCGCCACGGAGGCGTACAACGCAGCGTTGACCTTTGCCGCCGAGCCGGTGGGCTGGCTGGTGATCCATGGACCGAAGGGCAATGGGAAGTCGCACCTGGCGGCGGCGGTCGCAAACTATCTGATCGACGAGCGGGGGATGGCGGCGCTGTTTCTGACGGTGCCCGACCTGCTGCACAGCCTGCGCCAGGAGGTGAGGGATTCGGTGCACGGTCAAGGAGGCGATTCGAGGATGCTCGAGACGGCCCAGGAGTCGCCGATCCTGATCCTCGACGACCTGGGCGCCGAGCGGTGGACGGAATGGGCCGAGGAGCAGCTTTTTCTGCTGCTCGACTACCGGTACCGCGTGGAATCGCCGACGGTGGTAATTACCAACGAGGAGCTGGAGCGGCTGCCGAGCCGCATCGCCTCGCGCCTGGGTGACCGCGTGCTGTGCCAGGTGGTGCACAATCCGGCGCCCGACTACCGGTGGGGCGATGGGCGCGTGACGTGGTGAGGCTGTGGGAGGGTTTGAGCGTGTGGAGATGCAGAAATCGCCCGGGCACCGGTGAGAGAGGGCACTTCCGGGTGGACGACGGGCCTAGATTCGGCCGGCGAGGTCGTCGGTCACCCTCTGACGCAGGGCGCGGACGTCGTCGTCCGTCACGTCAAAGTCGATGTCGGCCCACAGGCCGCCCAACTTTACCACCTCGCCGCGTGGGACGAGGCGGTGCTTGTAGTGGAGGTAGCCGATGAAGGCTATCAGCTCTTTCCGGGCAGAAGGCGGCAACGCCTCAATCGCCTGTTTCAGTTCAGAATACTCGATCATCGGCAATGCCTTGGGGTCAGGAACGACGATGCATCCTGTCACGCAAGAAGGCGATCACATCGTCCATCTCGACTCGATGTTGGGCCAGGCGCAACATGAAATCCAGTGCCTCGCGCTGATCCCATCGAATCACATAGCCGTTGAGGTCGAGAAAAACCAGGGTGGCGAGGACAGCCGTGCGTTTGTTGCCGTCGATGAAAGGATGGTTCAGAACCAGCGAGTGAAGCAGCGCCGCGGCCTTTGTGACAAGATCTGGATAGGCATCGGCGCCAAAAGCACTGGCTTGCGGACGAGCGACGGCCGACTCGAGCAGCCGCCGCTCCCGCAATACGTGGCTGCCCCCCATCACTTCGGCGTTGATTTCCAAGACTTCCTCGACAGTGAGATAGCGCATAGCCCTAATACTCTGCCAGCTCAGCGATCAACTGCGCGTTTTCCTGCATGGCCCGCTCGAGCGAAGCGCGAAACTTGTCGTGTGATGCCTTGCGCTGCACGTACTCGTGGATGGCCTCACGGATCACGTCGCTCACGGCGCGATCTTCTACAAAGGCCACCGTCCGCAACCGTTCGTACTCCGTTTCATCCAAACGGAGGGTCATGGCTTTCATTAAATCACCCCCTTCTGGTATCTTGGTATCAAGATACCACAATCTGCTGTGTATGTCAAGCCAATGTACGCTCTCAGCGGTACGGAGAGAGCGCAAAAACAAAACGATCGTAGGAGGATGACATGAAGGGCAAAGAACCGGCATTCGACGGGGCACGGCTGAGGGCCATGCGCAAGGAGCGTGGGCTGTCGGTCCACGAGGTGGAGCAGGCGGCGGGCGTCACGGCACGCCATGTTTGGCGGCTGGAAGCGGGCAAGCGGCCGAACGTGGCGGCGGTGACGCTGGCGCGCATCGCGGTGGCCATCGACGTGGACGTCAACTACCTGCTCGGCCTGAGCGACTCGCCGCAGGCGAGCACGACAGGGGGAGAGCAATGAAAACCAACGATCGGGCAGGCACCTTGCCGCGCCACTGGGAGCACGCCTTTGGCTACGACGGCGAGGCGCGCTACGTGGCGTTCTACTGGACGCCGGTCGGCGACGAGGCGGTGTACGACGACGGGCAGACCTCGGGTGACGGCAATTGGCACCTCTTTCTCGCCTGGCGCCGCCAGCGCCCCGACGTGGACCGGCGCTACAACCTGGGCGACTCGGAGACGGACGCCGATCACTGGCTGGTGCTCGATCGTGAGACGCGCGACGTCGCCGTGCTGACACGGGCCGAAGCGCGGGTGGTTCTGGGGCAACAGTGGCCAACGCCCGGTGCGCCCATCGAACTGTCTGACCTTGACTGGGCGCTGATCAAGGAAGCAGTGTGCCAGGCCATGGCGCGCGCCGAGGCGGCGATGCGCGTGATCCAGCGCTGCGAGACGTGCATGCGCAGCATCGCGCCCGGCTGGCTGCGAGCTGAGGATGGCGGTTTCGACCGCTGCCCGGAGTGCCAGGGCTGGGGCTTCCTGCCGGCTCCTGGCGAAGCGACGGAACGGGCGCTTCAAGAGGCAGAGGCTCCGCTGTAAAAACGGCCGGATGGGGCTTGCCCTGACGCCGGCCAGGAAAGGAGGAGAGGGTCGAGATGAACAACAACAGCAGCGGTGGAGGACTGGACGTAGGCTGCAGCGTGCGCACCTT
>JAFGIA010000094.1 GCA_016929795.1 Anaerolineae bacterium | reverse complement strand
GTCTGTTCGAACTCGTGCTCCACCACAAATCCCTCGAACACCTCGTCGTCCGGAATGATCTCTTCGAGCAGCTCGCGCAGCCGGGGGATGTCCCACTGGCGATTGCCGAGCTCATATAGGAGCTTGCCCTCCGCTTGGGTCGGATCGATCCCGAACTTGTCGTAGAAAGCACGGTTGGCTGTATCGACGCGCAGGTTAGCATCGAGGATGACCAGTGGCTCGCGCACCGTGTGTACGATGCTCTCGGCATAGGCCTGCGCGGCCAGGGCAACACGCTCCGCCTCTTTCTGTTCCGTGATGTCGCTGAAGGTCAGGACCACGCCCTCGATGGCGTTGTCGTCCGTGCGGTAGGGGCGGATGCGCATCAGGTACCAGCAGCCATCGTGGCTGCGCACCTCTTCCTCGTGTGGGGTGAGGGTTTCGAACACGGCGCGCGCCTTCCCTGCCCATTCCGCGTCGACCAGGTTCGACGACAGGTGAGTGAGCGAGCGGCCGACATCGCCAGGTATGAGGTTGACGATTTTGGTGGCCGCCTGGTTAAAGCGGCGCACCTGCAAGCGGCGGTCGAGCAGGATGATGCCAACGTCAACGCTCGTCAGCACGTTGTTCATGTCGTTGTTGGCCCACGTCAGCTCGTCGATGCGGCTCTCCAGCTCGTTGTTGAGCGTCGCCAGCTCCTCATTCACCGACTGGGCCTCTTCTTGCGACGTCTCGAGCTCCTCGTTGGCGCTCTGCAGTTCCTCGTTGGTCGAGCGGATCTCTTCGTTTGACGACTGCATCTCCTCGATGACGGCCTGCAGGTACTCCTTTGTGGACTGCAGTTCGCGCTCCAACTCCTGGACACGGCTGCCAGGGGCGATGTCGTCCTCATCGACCGCGCCTTTCACGTGCTGCGCGGTGGACTTGGGCTCGCTGAGCTCGATGAGCAGGAGCCCCTCGAGTGAGCCCGGACGGCGGATGGGGCGGATCACGACGTCGACACTGCTCTCGCCATCCTGGGTCAAGCTGCTGTGCCGCACGACCTTGTTCTCCGAGACTGCATGGCGAATGCCGGTGGCGACGGGAACGCGCAGCCACTCTTCCAGCATTTGCATCACGTGCCAGCCCCCGGTTTCGCCTGACGCCGGCTGTAGGAATGGCGCGACTTGGCCATACGTAAATAGGATGCGGCCATCTGCGTCGACGACGAGTGTGACGGGTTGGTAGTGGTCGAGCAAGATGCGCTCGAGCTGCTGGCGCACGCGGAGCTGGCTGGGAGTGGCTGGGGCGTCGACGAGCGGGGCGTGGGTGCCGGTCTCCCGCGGCGATTGAGGCTTGACCACTGGTCGAGCCTTGCCCTCGAGGCGGCGAAAGAGCTTCCACCTGCGGTCTGCCATCTCAAAATAGGGCGCCACCACGGGCAGCATTTCGGCGGTGCCCAGGAGCAAGTAGCCGCCAGGTCTGAGCGCGTACTCGAAAACGCCCAGGACGGAGCGCTGCAGCTCGGGCTCGAGGTAGATGAGCAGGTTGCGGCACGTGATCAGGTGCACGTGGGAAAAGGGCGGGTCCTTGACCAGGCTCTGGGAGGCAAAGACGATCATCTTGCGCACCGCATCCGTCACCACATAGCCGTCGCCATCGGGCTGAAAAAAGCGCGCCAGGCGTTCCGGCGACAAGTCGACCGATATCGAGGCCGGGTAGTGGCCTCTGCGCGCGACTTCGATCGCCCGCTCATCAATATCGGTCGCAAAGATCTGCACCGGCACCTCGCGTCCCAATGCCTCAATCTGCTCGCGGAAGAGGATGGCGATCGAATATGCCTCCTCTCCCGTCGCGCAGGCCGTCACCCATACTCGAACCGGGTCCTCGGCAGAGCGTTCCCGGAGTAGCTCGGGGATCACGTTGGCCGCCAGCAACTCGAACGCCTCAGGGTCGCGAAAGAACTCGGTCACGCCGATGAGCAGATCCTTAAAGAGGGCGTGAACCTCGTCGGGATTGCGGGCCAGGTACGCGGCATATTCGCTGATCGTCTGGACCTGGCGAACGATCATCCGCCGCTGGATGCGGCGGATGATGGTGTTGCGTCTGTAGAGCGCAAAATCGTGCCCGGTGCGCGTGCGCAAGGTGATGAGTATGTTGTGTATGGCACGAGAGTCATCGTAGGGCACGACTTTCGGCACGAGGTGTTCACTCTGCAAGAAGTGGTCGACATAGTTGCCCAGTGCTTCAGGAATTGCGGCGGGCGGCAGGACGTAATCGATCACGCCGGTCCCAATGGCGTTGCGCGGCATGCTCGCCTGCTCGGCGGAAGCCGGGTCCTGCACAATGACGAGGCCGCCGGCTCCCTTGACGGCGCGCACCCCCAGCGTGCCGTCCGCCCCGGCGCCGGAGAGGATCACAGCCGCCGACCACTCCCCTCGATCGTCGGCCAAAGAGCGCAAGAAGGCGTCGATGGGCAGGTAGCGCTCGCCTGGACCGTCGCGCTGCTGCAAATGCAGAATGCCGTCGCGAATGACAAGCGTGTAGCCCGGCGGGATGACGTACACGACGCCCCGCTCCACCGGAGTGGCATCGGCAATCTGGTGCACCTCCATGCTCGTCTCGCGTGCGAGGAGTTCTGCGAGGAGGCTCTCCCGATCGGGCGACAGATGCTGGACCACGACAAAGGCCATGTTGGCGTCCGGCGGGGCCGCCGCGAAGAACTCCCGCAGCGCCGCCAGCCCGCCGGCAGAGGCGCCGATCCCGACGACCAAAAGGCGATCTGCAGGCGGTTCGCCGTCCGTGGAGGCGCCGCTTGCCCGCACCCCCTCAAGTTGAGCGCTGTGCGCAGGTTCGTCATTCCGCGCTATCTCGGCTGCCGTCTCTTGCTCGTTTGCTGTTGTCAAGTCGCCCCTCTCTTCATGCGACGATGCGGGCGCGATGCGCCGAGTCTTGGTCTGCCCTACCCCTTTATCGCGCACTGGACGCGATACCTCAATCCATAGCCGCCGGCAGCGTGAACCAGAAGGTGCTGCCGTGCCCCACCTGGCTTTCGACGCCCACGTCGCCGCCCAGCTTGTCGACGATGCGGTGCACGATCGACAGGCCGAGGCCATGGCCATCCGCCTGCGTCGGGCGAAGCTGCACAAAGGGTGCAAAAAGCTGTGCCTGCTCATCGACGGTCAGGCCAGGTCCATTGTCCCGCACGTAGAAGCGGATGCTGGAAGTGGCCGTGCGCTGGGCACCCGGACCGCGATCGATGCCGGGCTCCATGCCAGCTCTCGCGCCCGGGTCAGCCGCTGCATGCTGCTCCGTGTAGCCCGCCTCGATCCGCGGGGGCCGGCCGCCATACTTGAGCGCATTGCTCAAATAGTTGACCCACACCTCCACCACCCACGGTCCGTAGCCGAGCGCCACCGGCCACGATTCGGGGGCAATGATCTCGCCGTCGAGCTCATGCATCAAAGGCGAGAGCCGCTCCCGTGCTTCGTTGAACGGAGCGCACATCTCAAAGCGGGTGAGTGACAGATCCCGCTCGCGCACCTCGGCAAACATGAGCAGATCGTCGATCATGCGCCGCAATCGTCGTCCCGTGCGGGTGATCATGTCGAGCTGCTGCCTGGCCCCGTGCAGCGGCGTCGACTCCAGGTCCGCCCTCAAGAGCTCCGCAATGCCCACCACGGGGGTGACTGCATTGAGCAAGTCGTGGGCGACCATGTGGGTGAAGGTGCCCAGGTCCTCGACCTGCTCCGTCAGGTCGGCGATCAGATCGCGCATCACCATTTCCTCGACAAAGCTGCTGCGTGCGAACGCAATCGTCCGCGACAGCTCGCGCCCGCTCGACGGCTTGACCAGGTAGGCGGCCGCACCGACCCTGGCTGCCTGCTCCGCAAGCTCCACGTCGTCGTGAGCCGTGAGCACGACGACCGGCGTCGGGTGCGCCTCCTGGATACGGCGCGTCGCCTCAACCCCGTCCATCTCGGGCATCTGCAGGTCCATCACTACGATGTCAGGCTTGAGCCGCTCCACCGCGTCAACAGCATCCCGGCCGTCGTACACAACGCCTGCAACCGCATAGCCCTCGCGCTCGACCCACTCCTGGATCATCTCGGCCACCAACGCGTCGTCCTCGACGATCAGAATTCGTTCTTGTGTCTCAAGCATCCACTCTATCCTCACCCGTTCACCTCTGCGACGAGGGGAAAACGCAGCTCGGTCACTGCCCCATCGTCATTGGTCATTGTCCACTCGCCACGCAAGTTGGCGCACGTGATGTTGTCTATCAGCCACAGGCCCACCGACCAACCTCTGCCCTCCAGGACGGCGGGCGGATAGCCCGGCCCGCGATCACGATATACCAGCCGTATGTGCTTGTCGTCGGCTTTTGCGTGGAGATGGACGCGCGCCTTGCCGGTGCCGCGTCCGTGCTTGGCCGTGTTTCTCATCAGCTCGCACAGGACGAGCGACAGATGGTGGGCTTGCGCGGGGGTCACGCGCACGCGCGTGGGCGTGATCTCTAGCGCGACATCGTCCATCTCTTGGGCGCCTGCCGCCGTCGCCCTGATCACCTCGCTTGCCAGCTTGCCAACGTTTAGAGGCTGCCACCCACCCGCAGACAGGATCGTGTGCACCGTCGCCATGCTGGCGACACGGCTCGCCAGGGCGTTCAACACCTCGTCCGTGTTTCGCTCAGCGCCCTGGCCGTATCGCCGCTTTTCGGCAAAGATCAGGCCGAGGATCGCCGACAGGTTATTCTTGACGCGGTGGTTGACCTCGCGCAGCAGCGTGGCGCGCACGTCGGCATCGAGACGCGCTCGATCGTAGAGTTGCGCCCGCTCCATCGCGATGGCAGTCGCAGCGCCAATCGATTCGGCAAGTGCCTGTTCCCTGGCATCAAAGGCGCGTGGTTGGGCGTCCATCACCTGCAGCACGCAGGCCGGCGCGCTCTCTGCCCGGAGCAGGACCGACAACACCCCACCCACCCGCCCGTCGCGTTCCCTCGCCATCTCGGTGTGGCTGTGCCCGGTCGCTCGCACATCGGTGACAGCTATCGTGCGGCCTGCCTCGATCGCCTGGCGGGCCAACCTCTCCCCTATCTCGATCTCCACGTCTCTGAAAGGCAGCGCCTCGGGACCACCAAACCGGTTGCAGGCAAGGTGCATGGCGGCCTCGCCGCCCACGCCATCTCCAAGCCACGCTGCAGCCCCCGGCACACCGAGCATCTCGCGCAGCGCATCGAGGGCGGTACCGAGTACTGCTGCCATCTCGACGCTGCCGGCCAGTGCGCGGTTGGTGCGGTTGAGCACTTCCAGCTCCTCCGTGCGGCGGAGCAGCTCCTCCTGGGCGGCACGCTCGGCAGTGACGTCGTTGAGTACGGCACGCCACCGGCCACTGTTGTCACCTGCCGCCACGCCGTCGACGCGGGCACGGAACTCGCTTGAATCTGCGCGCCGCAGCGTCAGCTCTGTCGTCTCCTGTTTCCCGGAGCGCAGCAGGCGCACCACGAATAGGTGATAGGCATCCTGATCCTGGCGTGCGACGTGGCGATGGAACGAGCGGCCCGGCAATCCGTTGAGGTCCGAGCTCAACATCTGGCTTGCTGTCGCGTTTGCGCGGGTGATCAATCCGTCCGCATCGACACTCACATAGCCGACGGGCGCCTGGTCGTACAGCTCGGCATACTCGTCACGAGTGAGCGCCAGCTCGTGCTGAGTTTCGCGCAGCGCCAGATTCTGCAGTTCCAGCTCGACCTGGTGAACGCGCAAGTCGTGCACCAACTCTGCCAGATCGCGCTGCGAATAACCTGCCAGCTCGTTCGGCTCGCCCTCGAGCGCGTCCTCGGCCCGGCGACGCAGACCTTCGAACGGATCACGAGTGTCAGATGCATTCTCTGGATCGTTTTTCACGTCCCGCACGTCACAACCATCTCTGCTTTTACGTACGCTTGTGGCGGCCTGTGACCGTGGTAGCGCACCTGACGCATGCTGTAAGAAATCCCGAGAGCCAGAACCTCGCCGAGGCGCTGCCTGTCCCTTTTGGAAAGTCTCGTGCAGCCCACGCAGGTGCAATAGTAATGACCATTATACACTTTTCCGCAAATGCCGTCAATCCGAGCGTGGGAGATTGAACCGGATGACCTCTCCCTGCCTGTGTGGCGAAAGCGGGAGTGGAAGCTCCTCCGCGAAGCGGCCATGTTGGCTTGAGTAGGTTGTGAGCTACTCCCTCCCGAGCGCGCGCAGGGCGGCGACGTCGCTCTGGCCGTTGAGATCCTTGTGCTCTGACCGGTCGCTCGCCCATGCCTCCCTTCCTGCCGCACGCGTGTAGTAGGACAAACACCGACAGGCGAGTTAGCCTGCCGCCTACCAAGGGATCAGACCTTCGCCGACAGACTCGATCGCGCCGAGCGTATACAATGTTGAGTAATGAAAAAGCCCTGGCGAACTCGCCTCAGAGGCTGCTCAGAAGGGAGGGATGCCCAAGACCGTTTCTGATGTTGATCCGTCTCTGCGAAATGTCCGTTCCAATACCAACCCTAAG
>JAFGIA010000093.1 GCA_016929795.1 Anaerolineae bacterium | reverse complement strand
GAGGCGGGGAGCTGGGGGATGTAGCGCGTGATGCGGTTCAGGGCAGGATCGCCCTGGCAAAGGAGCGCACCGCCCGTGTGGTCGACATAGCCGCCAAAGGCAAGGGTGCCGATGTAGTTGATCCACTTGACCGGGGTCCGCGGATCGGTGATCACGTACTCGCGTTGTTCGTCGTCAAAATAGCCGTATTGCATTAGTTCCCTGCCCTTATCGTAAAAGACGCAAAGAGAGTGAGGCCCCTTGGCGCACCTGGGCGTTCCAAGAGGAGTCGCCATGCCCTGCGGGCGTCACGAGGGATGAAAATGGGCGCGGGGCGGGGGGCGCACAGCCGTGCGCCCGTACAGGCACAGCCGTGCGCGCGTACAGGCGCATGCAGGGTAGGGGCGCACGGCGTGCGCCCCGGGCTGGCGCGGGGTGATCTACGAAGGATGTGCCATGCCCTGCGGGCGCCACGAGGGATGAAAATGGGGGCCGAGCAGGCGCTCGGCGATCCCAGGGGTGATTTACGAAGGAGAAGAGTGGGGTCATCGTGAGCCGCCGAGGGTGACGTCGAGCTGGCGGGCGAGAGGATTGAGATGGGTGGTGAGGATCGTATCGAGGCTGGCGCCGGGGTGATCGGTCACGCTGGCCCAGATATCGCCGAGCGCCCCGGTCAACTTGTCCTCGACGAGCCCCCACAGCGGGACGCAGGGGAAGGACCGGCCGCGCTGCAAGCCCCTGGCGACCAGCCAGTAGATGGGCTTGTCGGAAAAGGGGGGCTGCATCAGCGTGTCGACGCGGGTGGGCAGCATCCCGGCGCGTTGGCCGAGCGCCTTTTGCACCTGCTGCCCGGCGAGGAACTGGACCAGCTTGACCGCCTCCGCGCCGTGTCGCGTGTGTCCCCAGCACACCAGGTGAGATCCGCCGACAAAGGGCACGCCGGGCGGGAACAGGACCCCGGTATTCTCGATCACTTCTGGCGACGCCTGGCGCAGCAGCCACGGCCCACTGACCGTGACGGCCGCTTGGCCCTGCCAGTAGAGGGCATCCGACTCGACGTCGCTGAGGTGGCGGTGGGCCGGCGCCAGGAAGCGAGCCAGGCTGAAATAGTTGCGGATGCCCGTCCTGGCCGGTGGATCGGCAAAGCGGGTGTGTGTGCCGCTGGGGCTGATCAGATCGCCGCCGGCCCCCCAGATCCAGCTTGCCACGTGGTGCAGCGTCATGCGCGAGCGGTGGGTGGGCAAGGTGAGGGGGATGGGGACGCCGCGGCGCTCCAGGCGCTCCAGGGTGCGCACCATCTGTTCGTGCGTGTCGAATGCCCCCTCCTCGCCCAGGCCTGCCTTGGCCAGCATGTCGCGCCGGTAAAAGAGGATGCGCGTGTCGGCCCACCACGGGATGGCCCATGTCTCGCCAAAGCTCTGCGGCAGCAGCCAGGCCGGGCTGCCCCCCTGCCACACGGAGGGGATAAAGGCCGCCGGCCCGCCCAGGGGCAGCGTCTCGTAGTGGCGAAAGGGGCGCAGTGCGTTCATGCCCAACAGGCTGCCCAGCCAGCTCGAGCCGATCTCGGACACGTCTGGCCCTTCCTGCTGCAGCGCCGCGCTCAGCGTGGCGGGCCAGGCATTGTCCCACTCGATCACGCGCAGCTCGACGGCAATCGGGTGTCGTGTCTCGAACGTGTCGAGTAGTGGTCTCATGTCGCGCTCCGTGTGCGGTCCGCGCGACATGATAACGAGCTGCAGCTCGGCCATCAGCACATGCCTCAGGCGGCCGGCTCGGACTCGACGACTGTGAATCGCGCCGACAGGCGAATGTCGGCGGCAGAGCCGCCGGCCCACACCTCGAACTCGCCCGGCTCGACGAGCCAGCCACCGCGCGCCGGATCATAGTAAGCCAGCGCGTCCCGATCGAGGGTGAGCTGCACGGTCCGCGTCTCACCCGGCTCGAGCTCGACCTTGGCAAACGCCTTGAGCTCCTTCTCGGGGCGCGACAGCCTGGACTCGACGTCGCGCACATAGATCTGTACCACTTCTTTGCCGGTACGTGTGCCTGTATTCTCGACGTCGAGGCGCACATGGATCTCGTCACCAGGCCGGTACTTGTGGGCGTCGAGCGCCAGATCCCTGTAGGCAAAGGTGGTGTACGACAGGCCGTGTCCAAAGGGAAAGAGGGGCTCGATCCGCTTCTGGTCGTAATAGCGATAGCCGACAAAGAGGCCCTCGCCGTACAACACGTGGCCGTTCTCGCCCGGGTAGTTGAGGTAGGCCGGGTTATCGCGGAGGCGCCTGGGGAAGGTGGTGGGCAGCCTGCCCGACGGCACCACGGCGCCAAAGAGGAGATCGACGATCGCGTGGCCCGTCTCCTGGCCCAGGTACCAGGCAAGGAGGACGGCGGGCACGTCGTCGAGCCACGGCATGTCGATGGGGGAGCCGACGTTGAGCACGACGAGGGTGTTGGGGTTGGCCCTGGCCACCGCCGCGATCAGCTCTGCCTGGCCGCCCGGGAGGGCCATGTCGGGCCGGTCAAAGCCCTCGCTCTCCCACTCGTCGTTGAGGCCGGCAAAGACGACGGCCACGTCGGAGCGGGCAGCCAGGGCGACGGCCTCTTCCGTCGACGGCGGCGTGGTCTCGGGGCGCGCTGCCAGGCGAAACATGCGCCACGGCTCCGGGTCGTCCCAACTGAACTCGACGACGAGCGGTACCGGCTGGTTCGCTTCCAGGTAGAGCGTGCTGCGGGTGTCTCTCGTGCCATGCTCGGCGGCTGCGGTCTCGCCGGCCAGCGGCCTGCCGCCAACCCACGTCTGGCTGGGGGCCGAGGTGGTGACGCCGAGCTCGTAGCGGCCCGTGGCGGGCACGGCGAGCCAGCCGCTGAGGCGCACCGAAAAGGAGGTGGGATCGGGCACGGGCACGTCGTCGCCAAACCAGATCTTGAGGGGATCGGTGAGGAGGCCGGTGTGGACGGGCTCGCCCTCTGTGGTTGTGCCGTCGTAAAAACGGGTGGTGAGGGCACCAGGGGTGCCGTCGTCGGCTGCCAGCCAGGCCGGGTCGATGAGGGGCAGAGTGCGCCGGATGGTATAGCCGGGTGCATAATCGACGGCGATGTCGTCGCCCGCCTGGGCGCGGATGGCGTCGAGGGGCGACACGATATAGTGGGGCGGGACGTGCGAGCTGCCGCCGCCCTGGAAAGAGGGCACCGCGGCCAGCTCGCCGATGACGGCGATCGAGCGCATGGCGCCCGTGTCGAGCGGCAGCAGGCGGTCGTCGTTTTTCAGCAGGACGATCGCCTCGCTCGCGGCCTCCCGGATCAGCGCCCGATCCTCCGGCCTGTCGACAGAGCGCTCGGGCTGGAGCTCCGGGTGGTCGAACGCGCCAGCACGTGCCACCGTGCGCAACAGCCGGCACACGCTGTCATCCAGCTCCTCGTGGCTCAGCGCGCCCGATTCGAGGGCGGCATAGACGTGCTGGCCCATCCAGTGGGCCGGCCCGGGCATTTCCAGGTCGAGCCCGTTGGCCGCGGCGGCGGGGGTGTAGGTGCCCCCCCAGTCGGATATGACGATGCCGTCAAATCCCCAGTCACGCTTGAGGACGTCGCGCAGCAGGGAGGCGTTTTCGCTGCACCAGGTGCCATTCAGCTTGTTATAGGCCGACATGACCGCCCACGGCTGTGCCTCGCGCAGGGCGATGCGAAAGGGGGTGAGATAGATCTCGTGCAGGGCGCGGACGCCCACATCGGAGCTGATCGATTTGCGCTCAAACTCGCTGTCGTTGCCTACAAAGTGCTTGATGCACGCGCCAACCCCCTGGCTCTGCAGGCCGGTGATATACGCCACGGCCATGCAGGCCGCGAGGTAGGGGTCCTCCGAGTAGCACTCAAAGTTGCGCCCGGCGAGGGGGGAGCGGTGGATATTGACCGTCGGGGCCAGCAGGATGTGCGCCCCTTTCGCGCGCACCTCGCCGGCGAGCGCCTCGCCGATGTGGCGCACAAGGGCTGGGTTCCAGGTGGCGGCCATGGCGCTGCCGACGGGGAAGGAGGCAGAGCTCGGCCCGCCGCGCGACTGTGTGCCGCGTGCCCCATTTGGCCCATCGGTGACCTTGATCGCCGGGATGCCGAGGCGCGGAATGGCGACCGTGTGCCACGCGTCCGCACCCGCCAGCATCGACACCTTTTCGTCGAGCGTCATCTGTTGAAGCAGGTTCCTAATTTTCTCTTCCATCCCCCCCTCACAATGAGTTCTCTTGGGTAAACGCTACGATCTCGTCCAGGTAGCCGAACGCCAGGCAGGTGACGGTGTCGGCGCCGCCGTAATAGATGGCCAGGCGACCTGTTGGCTCGTCGTGCAGAGCGGCGCAGGGAAAGGCCACGTTGGGTACGTCGCCGACGCACTCGTAATATTCGCGCGGATTGAGCAGGTAGGGGCGCGTGCGGTGGATCACCTTCCACGGCTGGTCGAGGTCGAGCAGCGCGGCACCAAAGCTGTAGACAAAGCCGTTGCACGACGTCAGCACGCCGTGATAGATCATCAGCCACCCCGCCGTGGTCTCGATGGGCGTCGGCCCGGCGCCGACCTTGGTGGCCTGCCAGCCGCCGACGGGTGCCATCACGTGCCGGTGGTGGCCCCAGTGGATCATGTCGGGGCTTTCACTGTAAAAGATGTCGCCAAACTGCGTGTGGCCTGTGTCGGACGGGCGGCTGAGCATGGCGTATTTGTTTCCGATGCGCCGTGGAAAGAGCACGCCGTTGCGGTTGTAGGGCAGAAAGGCGTTTTCGATCTGGTAGAAGGTCTGGAAATCGTAGGTATGGCCCACGCCGATCGTCGGCCCATGGTAGCCATTGCACCACGTGACATAGTACCGGTCCTCGATCCAGCACACGCGCGGGTCGTAGGCGTACTCGAACCGGGAGACCTCGCCGTCGTCGCATCGAAAATGGATCCGCTCGGGCTGGATCGCCCAGTCGAGGCCATCGGGGCTGGTGCCGGCGTGGATCTGCATCTGCCGGGACGTGCTATCGCAGCGAAAAACGCCGGCAAAGCCTCCGGCAAAGGGGACGACGGCGCTGTTAAAGATGCTGTTTGTGCCTGGCACCGCGTCGCGCGTGATGATCGGGTTTTGGGAATACCGCCAGATGACGGCGCTGCTGCCGGCCGGGCGCTCTTCCCAGGGAATATGGGGCAGTCCTTGGCCTGGTCTCATCGACATAACCTTTTTCTCCTCATGTTGGTCACGGGGCATACGTGTCATAGACAGAGCGCACCCTGAGCGCGGTCCGGGCCGTGTCCAGATCCCATCCGGCTGGCAGGGGGGCTGTGACGCGAACGACCTGCCCGGCCGGCAGATCGAAATAGTTGTCACTGAAAACCACGTCGGCCCCGGCCAGGCTGCATTCCACCAGGCGGGCCAGTGAGCGTGCCGACAGCTCGACGGCGAGCAGGCCCTCCTTCAGCGTCACACTGGCATGAATCTGCGGATCGGCCAGGGAGAGGTGCTTGGTGGGGACAAAGAACGCGGTCTGCACGGCCAGGCGCTTGTCCCCATGCCACAGCTCGGCCACAAACACCACTTCCCGGCGGGTATCATCGTCCAGGTATGTGGAGAAATCAAGCGTGTCGACGGCGGTCACGCCTAACGGCGCCACGTGCGCGGCTTGGGCCCCTGAGGCCAGCACTTTGCCGTCCAGCGTCGTCAGCGCCCAATGGACCGCCCCCTGCCATTCTTTGAGCAGATCGCTGCTGAGGTAGAGCGACTGGCACGGCGGGGCGTCTTGGATCGACAGCAGCACCGGTGCATAGAAGCGGCGGGCGGCGTAATGCAAGGCCTTCCAGCGGCCAAAGTAGTCCAGGCTGGACCACGACGCGACCGGCCAGCAGTCGTTCAACTGCCAGTAGAGCGTGCCCGCCACGCGCTGCGTATGCCTGCGCCAATGCTCCACGCCATAGCGAATCCCTTCGGCCTGCAAAACCATGCTGAGATACACCAGCGATTCGAAATCGTTGGGCAGGCGGAAGGTGTCCAACATCTGGGCTACCATCAGCGCGTTGCCGCTGGCGTTTTTCTGGTGCTGCTCCATGATGTAGGAGGTCATGTTCCAGTCGGGCTCGGCCGCGTAGGCGCGGATCGTCTCCAACGGCGGCAGGGCCTGGAAGCCAAACTCGCTCATAAAGCGCGGGAACTGGCTGCGGTAGGCCGTGAAGGGCTTGCGCCCATGCCACACGTCCCAATAGTGCGCGTCGCCCTGCCCCTGGCCGTTCGGGTTTTCAAAGGGGGTGGCAGACGACGGCGAGCTGGGCCAATAGGGCGTGTCGGGGTCCTCGGCCGCGCACCAGGCCGGGAGTGTGTGGTGGAAAAACCGGTCGTAGGCCGCTTTCATGTCCGCGTACTCGGGACCCTTCCAGCCCCACTCCACCCAGCCCCATTCCATCTCGTTGTTGCCACACCAGAGCGCCAGGCTGGCCCGGTGGCGCAGCCGGCGGACGTTCTCCACGATTTCCACGCGGACGTTTTCGAGGAAATCGGGATCGTCCAGCGGGTAGACGCTGCACGAAAAGATGCAGTCCTGCCACACCAGGATGCCATAGCGGTCGCACAGGTTGTAGAAACGCTCCTCCTCGTAAAAGCCGCCGCCCCACACGCGCAGCATGTTTTGGTGCGTCTCGGCCGCCGAGCGGATCAAGTTTGCCAGATAGTCGTCCGAGATGCGGGTGGGGAAAGAATCGGCCGGGATCCAGTTGGAGCCCTTGGCGAACAGGGGCACCCCGTTGACGACAAAGGTGAAGGACCGCCCCCATTCATCCGGCTCCTGGCGCAGCTCGAGGCTGCGCAGGCCCAGTTGATATTCACGCCGATCCAGCAGGCTATCCGCCTGGTGCAGCTCGACACGGGCCTGGTAGAGTGGCTGCGCGCCATAGCCGTTGGGCCACCAGAGGTGCGGATCGGGAATCACGATCTGAAGCGTGCCGCCACGCCCTGCGACGGCTGCCCTGCCTTCGAAAACCTGTCCATCGGGCGCGACGATGCGCACCAGCAGCGAGCGAGGCGCTTGCTCGCAGCTTTCCACGGCGACGCTTGCCTCGACGGTGACCTGTCCCCCCGCGTGCTGCTGGCGCAGGTGGACGTCCTCGATCCGCGCGCCCGCGTAGCCTTCCAGCCAGAGTTCCTTCCAGATGCCGACCGGCGGCAACTGCGGCCCCCAATCCCAGCCAAACTGGCAGGGCGCCTTGCGCAGATAGGGCCCGCCGGGGATGGCCTGCGACACGCCTGGCATGGGGCGGACGGCCTGCTGCGCGGCCGCCAGGCGCACAGGGGAATCGAAAACGACGCGCAGCTCGTTTCCGTCCGCCTCCAGCAGCGGCTTGACGTCCCAGCGATATGGGCGGAACATGTTGGCGGCGCGGCCTAACTCGTGGCCATTCAGGCGGACGGTCGCCAGCGTGTCCAGCCCGTCGCAAACCAGCCAGACCTGCGGCTGGCGGAAGAGCTCGGGCGTGACGGCGAACTGGTGGCGATATTCCCAATCCGCTTCGGCCACCCACTGCACGCGGCGCTCATTGTCGCCCACGAACGGGTCGGGGATGCGGTCCAGGGCCAGCAAATCGGTGTGCGCGCCGCCGGGGACGGTGGCGGGCAGCCACTCTTCTGTGCCGAACTGGCGAAATTGCCAGGCGCCGGCCAAGGATTGGATGTGCATCATTCTTTTTCCTCTTTTCCCTAGTGCCTGATCTTGTCGAGGACCTCTACACGGTTGGTGGTTGCCATGAAACACTCGTCACATTTTTCCAGACAGCAGCACGCAATCCCCGCCCTGATCGTTGGGGATCGCTTCGCTCCGCTCGCGATGACAACCGCCGAAGGATTTCTGCAAGAGCGCTAGACCGTGGAGAGATCCCACTCTTCGTAGATTTTCGGCACGTCGCTGATCAGGCGTTGGGTGTACGCCTCTTGGGGGCGCAGGATCACGTCGTCGGCAGAGCCACGTTCGACAAATTTCCCGTGCTCCATGATATATACCGTGTCAGAAACGTAATAGGCCAGACCGATGTCATGGGTGATGAAGACAATCGTCATGCCGATTTCGTCACGCAGTTGCATCAGCATATCCAGGATCGTCGCGCGCGAACAGGCATCGATCATCGAGGTGGGCTCGTCGGCCAGCAGGATCTTGGGTTTGAGCAAAAAGATCCGGGCGATCATCAGGCGCTGCATCTGTCCGCCCGAGAGCTCGAAAGGATACTTGTTGGTCAATTCCTCGAACTTCAAGTTGACAAAGCTGCAGGCCTCGGTCATCATCTCTGTCTTCTGTGCCTGCGGAAGCCTTCGCCCGCCACGCATGTGAATACAATCCAACAGCACGGCATCGATCCGGCGGAATATATTGTAAGAAGAGTAGGGGTCCTGAAAGATCGCCTGGATGTTCTTCCAGTACTCCCGTTTCTTTCTTTGCGTGCTGATATCACGCTTTTGCCCCTGGAAATAGATCTCGCCCTCGGTCGGATTGATCAACCCCAGGAGCATCTTGGCCAGCGTCGTCTTGCCGCTGCCCGATTCGCCCACGATCGAAATGACTTCGCCCTCGTGGAAATCGAAATCCACGTGGTCGACGGCAACCGTCCTTGTGCGGCCAAACCCAAACACCTTGACCAGCTCTCTCCCGCTCAAGCACGAGTTTTTTTCACCCGGCATGCTTGTACGCCTCCCTCAGTGTCTCTTCCGATAGGATGCAGCGGTATGCGCGACCATGATCCGCATCGTAAAGCGGGACAGACGTTACCTTGCACTCTGCGCGGACGTAGGGGCAACGCTCGGCAAACCGGCAGCCGGCCGGTGGATTCTTCAGGTTGGGCGGCACCCCCGGGATGGCCGCCAACTTGACGTCGCGCACGCCGTCTTCGGGCACAATGATCGAGCCCATCAGGCCCTTCGAATAGGGATGAAGTGGATCGAACACGGCTTCCGTGGCCGAGGCCTTTTCCACCACCTGCCCGGCGTACATCACCATGATATCGTCGGTGACGTTGTAGAGGAGGGGGAGCTCGTGGGTGATAAAGATCATGGCCTTGATGAACCCGTTTTCCATCAACCCCTTGAGCATCTTGATGACCATCTTTTGCGAAGTGACGTCGAGTGCAGAGGAAGGCTCATCAGCGATCAGCACCTTGGGACAGAGAAGCACGGACACGGCGATCACCGTGCGCTGTTTCATGCCGCCAGACAGCTCGACGGGGTATTTGTGCAACACTTCCGGCGGCAGCCCCAGGGTTTCAAAGGCTTCCGCGGCGTACTTGTAGATCTCTTTTTTGCTCTTGGTTGGCTCGTGGGCATGAAAAACATCCTCGACAAAGTGGATGACCTTTTGCGTGGGGTTGAGGGCATTCATGGCCGCTTGGGGGATATAGGCGATCTCGGCCCCCAAGATCGATTTCCGGACGTCGTCAGGCTTCATACGAGAAATGTTACGCCCGTCGATGAGGATCTCTCCACTCGTATAGTGCAGCGGAGGAAAGTAATACCCCATCAGGCTCAGCGCCAGCGTCGACTTGCCGCAGCCCGATTCCCCCGCAATGCCCAACGATCTCCCTTCTTCAACCTGCAGAGAAACGTGGTCCACCGCGTACACATCTTCCTGAAACCGGGTGATGTATTTCGTGGTCAGGTCTCTGACTGCCAAGATCACGTTGTTGGACATTTCAAGCACCTACTCTCTCAACGTGGGATTGAATACCTGGTCGAGACCCGTATTCATCAAATTCAGCGAAAACGACACCAGGGCGATGATAATGATCACGGGTAGATATGCCCACCATTTTCCGAGGACTTGGGCCTGGTAGATAAAGGCCCAGTTCAGCATCAGCCCCAGGGTTGGCACTTCGGTTGTTTTCGGTCCCAGCCCCAGGATCGACAGCCCCGCCTCGGCCAGGATGCCGGAGGAAATCTGCAGGATCAGGGCCATGACGACGTAAGAAGCGATGTAAGGCAGAATGTCGGCCAGGATGATGTGCACGATCGAGTGCCCCGACAGTTTCGACAGGTTCACGTGGTCGCGATTGCGCAAAGAGATCACTTGCGCCCGAACCGCCCTAGCCGTCCATACCCAGGAGGTCAACCCGATCACGACCGCGATCGTGACCGCGCCGCGGTGTTCCTGCCCGATACTGAATGAAATCAAGATCAACAAGACCAGACCGGGGATTACGGTAAAGAGGTTGGTGACGAACATGATGGCGTCATCCATCAGGCCACCCACATAGCCCGCCAGCAATCCCAGCGCCAAGCCGATCAGGGTGGCCACGATCCCCGCCACAAAGCCCATCTGCAGCGAAACGCCGGTGGCTTTGACCAACTGGGTCAGCACGTCCCGGCCAAAGTTGTCGGTGCCCAAGGGCAATACGCGTACGTTCGCGACCTCTGTGACGTTCACGTAATCGGTTTGTGCGACGACGCGTTTCTCTTCCAGGGCACCCGTCTCGGGGTTTCTGACGGCGATGACAGCCCCTTCGGTTGAGAGGAGTCCATCCAGTGAGGCGGCGAGCCGGATATAATAATTCCTCTTGGCATTCGTCATTCCGGGAATCTTGGTCTTGGAATCGTAGTTTTGTACCCACTGGTCCAGGAGTTTGGCCGTGTCCGCCGGGTCGATCTCGTTTTCCGGGATCCCGGCGCCCACGAGCCATTCCTTGATGGCCAGGCGGTCCTCTTCCTTCAGCTTGCTGGCGATTCGCCGGGCGGTGGCATCTCTCAAAAGGAGGGTATAGGTGTTGTTGGCACTGATGCTGTCGTATATGTCGACATAGACGCCGGGGGGGAAAAAAGTACCCTGGCTGATGATCTCCAGCGGCGGGCTCTTGATGATGAGGGGATAAACGATCACCATCAGCAGCACGGACATAAAAATGGCAAAACCAAAAACAAACTTGCCGGAGCGAAAGACCTGTCGAAGGGTATGGGTCATAACAGCATCTCTCTTTAACTTTCAGTCTGCGCCGCTTTGATGCGCGGGTCGATAAAACCATACAGGATTTCGATGAGGAAGGTGCTGATCAGAACCATGACGGTGATGATCAGGGCGGTTGCTGAGATCAGCGGATAATCCCTGCCCAATGCGGCGCTATAGACGGTGGAGCCAAGCCCCGGGTAACTAAAGATCAGCTCTGCCACCAGCGCGCCGCCGACCATGGTACCAATCGATAGCGCCAGGCCGGTCACCTGTGGAAGCATGGCATTGCGAAACACATAGCGGAGGATCTTGCGGTCTTTGATGCCCATGAAGCGGGCATACTTTACATAGTCCGCGTTCAGCTCGTAGATGGACATGGAGCGCATGCCGATGGCCTGGCCGCCGATGATGATCAACACCAGCGACCAGAAGGGCAATTGGTAATGGACAATCACCGACTGGATAAATTCCCAGCTAAGATTGGGGATCAGGTCAAACCCATAACCACCCGAGGTTGGCAGCCATTCCAGGGTGACCGCAAACACAACCAGCAGAATGACAGCCATGCCAAAGGCCGGCAAACTACTCACGAAAATGCTGACCGGCATGAGGATTTTATCAAATCCTCCCTTGCGGTACGCCGCCAGGGCGCCAAGAAAGTTGCCGATCAGCCAGCCGACGACGATCGCCGGGAATTGTAGGATCACCGTCCACCAGATGGAAGAGGCGATCACATCGGCCACCGATCGGGGATATTGGCTGATAGAGAGACCAAAATCGCCCTGCAGCGCATTGG
>JAFGIA010000092.1 GCA_016929795.1 Anaerolineae bacterium | reverse complement strand
TTCCCCGAATGTGGGGTGACCAAGGTTGAGGCAGCGCTCATCGTGGACTATGCCAATGGCCCGGCGTCCAGCAGCACAAACCCTGCGACGGTGACCATCCCGGCGCCCAGCCTGTACGGCCACTTTACGGCAAATCTGTGGGGCAGGGTCACCTGCAGCGATGGGACGAGGTGCCTGTGCGAGATCAAGAAACTCACCGTCTGGCTGCAGTCCAGGTGGGTCAGTTCCGAGGATTAGGCGCCAAGTATTCACAGCACCAAGAGGGGAGGTGTGATACAATGACGAGAAACTTCACAACCATTACGGCGGGATTGCTCCTGATTCTGTTGTTATCTACACTTGGCGCGGGGCTATTGACGGTACATGCCTTGCCGGTCGGTGGCGCAGAGAACCTGGTGACCGACGTCGGTGTGCAGGCCTGTTACACACTCGACACCTCGCGGCCCGAGTGGCTGGCGACGTCGCCGTTCGTCTACCTGCCGGTGGTGCTCAAGAACGCTACCCCTTGATGGCGGCCCGAGGCCCTGGCTTGTGTGGAGGCCTTGAGACGGTCTCCCCCGATCGCCTGGGCACCCGGCGACAGATCGCGCCTGGGGGAGCAATCCCCACGCTCGCTGCATGACCAAGGGGGCGGGCTGGCGGCATGAGAATCAGCGCCGCCCGCCTGCCCCCTTTCCCCATATCAGGGAAGCCGTTTGACCTCTGGATCAGAACGTGGTATAGTGGGGTGCAGTGGGATGCCCCGGATCCCCGAGCTCGGCATGGATCGCCTGGGGAGGTGCCGGCGTGGATTGGGCTCTGCTGCGTGGCAGGCAGCGCAACAGGGAGCACGTCTGTGAGGTGGTAGCAACCAAGGTGGGTGCCAATCCACCTTGTGGGCCACCCGTTTCACTCCGCCAGCGAGTGGGAGGGGCGGCCTTTTCTTTTCAGGCCAGGGCGGCACGAGGTTTGCCCAAGATTGAACCGCAGTGACAATCTACGAGACAGAGAAAAAGGAGGCAAGTTCTATGCGACCCGTTTATGCTGTGTCCGGTGGGGTGAGCAAGTTTGCCAAGGCCCGCCCGGACAAGACCTATCCCGCGTTGGTCAAAGAGGCTTACGACTATGCCATTGCCGACCTCGGACTGACCCATCGCCAGTTCGTAGAGATCGTGGATGGCACGGTGGCCTCGTACTTTTCCGACCACTTTGCGCGCCAGCTCATGGCCGCCATCATCGCCCAGGACTACCTGGGGATGTGCCCCAAGCCGAGCCACCGGGTGGAGGGAGGCGGTGCCACGGGCGGCATCTGCTTCCAGGAGGCGTGGAAGGCGATCGCCTCCGGCTACATGGACGTCTGCCTGGCCTACGGCTTTGAGACGATGAGCCACGTGGCGACCTGGAAGGGCAACGAATTCATCGCCCTCGCCTCGGACGTGAGCTTTGATTACCCGGTCGGCGGATTTTACTCGGGCTACTATGCCATGATGGTCACGCGCCACATGAAAGAGTTTGGCACCACGCCCGAGCAGATGGCCCACGTCTCGGTCAAGAACCACATGAATGCCTACCACAACCCCTATGCCCAAAAACGGGAAAAGCTGACCGTGGCCGATGTGCGCAACGCGCCGATGGTGGCCTGGCCCCTGACCCGGCTCGATATCTGCGTCATGTCCGACGGCGCGGCAGCCACCATCCTGTGCAGCGAGGATGGCCTGGCCAAGCTGGAAAAAGCCGGCGGCCAGCGCATCCCTCGCGTGCGCGTCACCGGCATCGGCCGCGGCACCGATGCCATGCGCATGGCCGACCGCCCCCACCAGAGTTATGACGATTTCCTGAAATATAACCTGCTGCCCAACGAGGACACGGCCGAGACCCGGGCTTATTACAAGAACCTCTGGGACCATGGCTTTCGCTACCCGGGCATTCACTCATTCCGTGCCGGGCGCATGGCGTCCAAGGAAGCGTACAAGTTCGCAGGCATTACCGATCCGCTGGATGAGATCGATTTCGTCGAGCTGCACGACGCCTACACCAGCTCCGAGATCCAGACGTACGAGGATATGGGGCTGTGCCGCTACGGGGAAGGCGGCCCCTTTGCCGCCAGTGGCAAGGCGTTTTTGCCCAACGTGGACTATGGGCTGGACCTGCCCGATGCGCCGGTGTGTGCGGTCAACCCCAGCGGCGGGCTGATCGCCTGCGGGCATCCCGTGGGCGCCACCGGGCTGATGCAGGCCGTGTTTGCCATCTGGGAGCTGCAGCACACGGTCGACAAGCACTTTGGCGACGCGACCCTGCAGGTGCCCGGTGCCAAACGAGGTGCCATTCACAGCCATGCCGGCACCGGCACCTACGTCACTGTCAGCATCCTGGAGAAGGAGGAATAGGATGGCCACCCACAGCATGGAAGAAACCTTTGGCGGCTATGTGCTGCACACCGTGCCCTTTCCCACCGAGCTGGACGAGGCGGCTCTGGAGAGCTTGAAAAAGATGGCGCCGATCCTGATCGAGCAGCCCTACAGCGTCACCTATCTCCACTCCTACGGCCAGGACTCGCCCTTTTTCGCCGGCCTGGCCAATGGGCACTTTTTGGCCAGCCGCGATCCGGAGACGGGCTATACCTATGCCACGGCGCGCGGCCACGACATGTACACGGGCCATGAAACCGACTGGGTCGAGTTCCCGGCCGAAGGCACCGTGCACGCCTTTACCGTGTGTCACTTTGGCAGCGAGGAGTTTCTGCCCGAGACGCCCTACGTGCTGATCCAGGTCGAGTTCCCCGGCGCGGATACCCTTTTCCTGGCCCGCCTGATCGGGGTAGATCCTGCCGAGGCGAGCACCGACTGGATCGGGATGAAGGTCAAGGGCCGATTCCGCCGGTTGAGCAAGTTCAAGCCAACAGACATCTATTTCTATCCGGCAGAGTAAGAGCCACACTTATTGCCATAAAGAGGGGGTCAGTTGGGGTGTATGCGGGCGCCGCATACACCCCAACTTGTCCCTTTATTGAGATGACACTCCCCTAACGATACCCTTCCGCTTGCAGGTTGAACAGCCGGGCGTAGGAGCCATCCGCCTGGATCAACTCGGCGTGGCTGCCCAGCTCGACGATCTTGCCTTCCGATAACACGGCGATGCGATCGGCCATGCGCACAGTCGAGAAACGGTGCGAGATCAACACGGCGATACGGCCTTCCATCAGCTCACCAAAGCGCCGGAATATGTCGTACTCTGCTTCCGCGTCGAGGGCGGAGGTGGGCTCGTCCAACACCAATACTTCGGCTTTGCGCATGAACGCCCGCGCCAGGGCAATCTTTTGCCACTGCCCGCCCGACAGCTCGTGCCCCTTCTCCCATCGCCGGCCGAGCATGGTATCGTAGCCGTTGGGCATGTGGGCGATGATCGGGCTGGCGCCACCCCGGTCTGCGGCGCCCGTGATCCGGGTGAAATCGTCCAGGGCATCCACCTGGCCGAACCCGATGTTCTCCCGCACGGTAAACTGGTAGCGCACAAAATCCTGAAAGATCACACCAAAGCGCTGGTGCAGGCTGGCCAGGTCATACTCGCGCAGGTCCACCCCGTCGAGCAGCACCTGTCCCTCGGTGGGATCGTACAGCCGTGTCAGCAGCTTGATCAGTGTCGTCTTGCCCGCCCCGTTCAGGCCCACCAGTGCAATGCGCTCGCCCGGGTGGATGTGGAGATTGATATCGCGCAGCACATAGACGTCCGAACCAGGGTAGCAAAACGAGACGCCGCGAAACTCGATACCCTGGCGGATCGGCTCAGGGGCGATCAGGCCATCCACCGGCGCGACCAGCACTGGTTCCAGTTCCAGGTAGGTCATCAGGTTGTCAAGAAACAGGTTGCTCTCGTAGAGGCGGTTCACGCTGTCGAGCAGCGAGCTGATCGAGTTCTGGGATTGGCGAAAGATCGACAGGAACATGGTCATGTCGCCCAGGGTGATGGCCCCCGAGACCGTGCGCAGGACGATCCAGGCATAGCTGCCATAGTAGGCCAGGTTGGAGAGCAGGCCCCAGGCCAGCCCCGCCAGCGTGCGTTTTTGGGCAATGGCCTGGTCCTCCAGGTAGAAGCGGGTGAACAGCTCCTGGTAGCGCTTGAGCAGTGGCTTGCCCAGCCCGAAAAGCTTGATCTCTTTGACGCTCTCGTTGCCGGTGAGCAACATCTCCAGGTAGTTCAGCAGGCGAGCTTCCGGAGCGCGGCGGCTGACGGCGCGAAAGGCGCGCTCGGCGTACTGAGATTGTGACAGAAACGAGGGGATGGCCGCTACGAAAACAATCACGGCCAACCACGGACTGAACCCCACCAGCAGGGCGATGAGCGATGCCAGGGTGATGGCCTGCTGCATCAAACGCAGGGTCGAATTGACAATGTTGAGCGCGCTTGTGTCTGCCTGGCGCCGTGCGTTTTGTAATGTGTCATAAAAGATCGGATCTTCAAAGAATTGCAGGTCGAGGCGGATCGCCTTGTTGATGATCAGGCTGTTGACGTGGTTCGTCAAGTGAGATTGGAGGATGCGATCGGAGAGGCTGCGCACCTGGCTGGTCACCGAGCCGACGAGCAGGAGCCCGAACTCGAGGGCCAGGTAGGGCAGCACGTAGCGCAGCCCGGCCATCGGTTCCAGGCCCAGGCGAGCCGCCTCCACGATCGAGTCGATGATCAGCTTGCCGGCCCAGGCCTGCGCCGCCGGCAGGGCGGCTGCAATCAGCATGAGGCCGATGCCTATCAGGGCGGCGCGGCGGCTGGCGGCCCACACCAGGCGGAAGGCCTGCGGCGTATTGCGCAGCGCCTGCCAGTAGTCACGGACTTGGTGGGCCAGGCGGGCGGACAAGGAAGTCGCGGGCCGGCCGGCCGGAACAGCGTTTGATCTTTTCATTTTGGCACTCTACATGGCTGGGGTAGGATCATGTTCCAGAGTATAACCCCATCCTCTCAAGGGGTCAAGTGGGCAGAGCGCGAGGTTCGAGCTCCTTGCCCAGCCGGGAAGCCATCAGCATAAAGCCGGCCATGGCCATGAGCCCGGCCGCCATGCCGCCGTACCAGGTGGCGGCGGGGGCAATCTGGTCGTTCAGCACCCCGCCCAGCACCGGGCCGAGCCCATAGGCCACACTCCAGGTCAGGTTGTAGAGGCCCATGTAGCGGCCGCGCATCTCGACGGGGGCCAGGCTCGCCACCAGGGCTGTACTCGTGGGCATCAGCAGCAGCTCGCCGATGGTCAGGATGACCATGCTCAGCCAGAAGGCGACAAAGCTCGATCCCCAGGCCACGCTGCCGGCCCCCACTCCGTAAAAGAGCGCGCCGGCAGCCAGCACCCAGCCGGGGGTGCGGCGCTTGGTGGCCTGGGTGACCAGGTACTGGAACAGCACGACCATCGCCGCGTTGGTGGCCATGATAAAGCCGTACTGGTTCTCGGGCACGCCAAACTGCTCCTTGGCATAGACCGGCAGCAGGACCATGACCATCGACGGGGCGATGGTGACCAGGCTGAACAGGCCGCAAAAGCCCAGGAATCGCCGGTCGCGCAGCACGGGGCGGTAGCCCCCCTCGCGGCGAGGCAGATCGGCCGGGCCGGGAGAGGCGAGTGCTTTTGCCAGGGAATCGTCCGCTTGCTTTGCGCTACGGGTCGTTTGCTCGCCGGATTGCCGGCGGGGGATCGTCTCGCGGGCCAGGATCAGGATCAGCAGGGCATAGATCGTCGTGGCGCCGGCGGCGATGTAAAAGGCCACGCTGTACGACGTCGCGGCCACGAATCCACCCACCGCGGGGCCGATGGCGATGCCCAGGTTTGAGATCATGCGCATCAGGGCGTAGGCACTCACCCGGCGCTCGGGCGGGATCAGGTCGGCGATCATTGAATCGGCGCCCACCTGGTAGAGTGGGCCCACGGCTCCGTGCAGGCCCATCACCACGGCCCAGGCGGGCAGCGTGCCGGCGACGCTCATCGCGAGGCGTACCGCCGCGCCCGAAGCCAGGCCCAACACCATGGCCCCCTTGCGCCCAAAGCGGTCGACCACCGGCCCGGCGACTGCCACCGCGGCCAGGCTGGCGGCCGAGCTGAGGGTCATCAGCAGGGTGACCGTGGTCAGCGGCACGTCCAGTTTCTGGCGCAGGTAGATGGTCATGAACGGCCAGACCATGCTGCTGCCGGCGGTGTTGATCAACACGCCCCAGAACAGCACCCAGAATTGGCGAGGGTAGCCACCGAGTTGAGATCTGCCAGGCAGGTTAATCGTTGTCACCGTTGACTCGCACCGTATCCCATGGGTGATGAATTGACGCTTGTTTGTCAAGTCTGTGAAACAAGCTGCTGCACCGGGCATTGTACCACAAAGCTCCAGAGAGGACAAGGACATTGCAGCGGTGACTGGATTTTAACGTACATTAACCTGATTCGTAACACTTCTCTACCCGACAATTTACCGCGCATTAACCTTTCCCCCCTACAATAAGTTGGGTTTATGTAGCACTTTGCCGATCCAAGCCATCTTGCTGACTCGTGGTGCAGTCCTCAAGGCCAAAAGCGCAGCGAGCCAGGTAGCTTTTTTCTCTATGTTAAGCAATTGCAGGAGGGTGAGCAATGAAGGCACAGCGATTGGTGCTAGTCCTGGTTCTGATTGTAGCATTGTTGGGCATCCTGCCAGGCAGGGCGCAGGGACAGCCCCCATACCCGTGCAGTATCTGGCCCGATCCGGTCACCCCGACGCTGCCCTCGTATGACAATTTCTTGCCCATCGAAGTGGGCCTCAAGTTCCGCTCGGATGTCGCCGGCTATGTGACAGGGGTTCGCTTTTTCAAGTGGACAGGGGCCACGGGGACACACATCGGCCGGCTCTGGGCGATGGATGGCAGCAAGCTGGCCGAGGTCACCTTCACCGGCGAGACCGCGTCGGGCTGGCAGGAGGCGATCTTTCCGGCGCCCATCCACATCGTGGCGAACACGACTTATATCATTTCCTACTATGTCGCAGATGGCAACCGCCGGTTCTCGGACAGCCAGAACTACTTTAACGATCCGACGACCGTCAAGGACAACCCCCCGCTCCACGCGCTGGAGGATGGCGTCGACGGGGCGAACGGTGTGTACAGCGACACGGGGGGCTTTTTCAATCAGTCGTATCATGCGAGCAACTACTGGGTTGACCTCATCTTTGACCCGACCGCGGCCCCGGACACAACACCGCCGCTCGTCAGTTCTGTCTCTCCGCAGGATGGGGCGACAGAGGTCTCTGTCTCGACCGATGTCACGGTGGCCTTTGACGAGGCGATGGATGCCACCACCGTCCATACCGGCACGATCGAGCTGCGCGACCCGTTGAATAACCTCGTGTCGAGCGCTGTGAGCTACAACTCGGCGACGTGGACGGCGGTCCTCGATCCGGCAGCAGATCTGGATATCTCGACGACCTACACCGTGCGCGTCGTAGGTGGGAGCAGTGGCGTGGCGGATCTCGCCGGGAATGCGCTGGCAGCGGACCATACGTCGAGCTTTACCACGGAAGCGCCCGACACCATCCCGCCCGAAGTTGCCTCGGTGAAGCCGATTGATGGGGTGACCAGGCTCCGCCTGGCGACCCGGGCGACGGTGTATTTCAATGAGGCGATGGATCCGAGCACGATCGACGCGAGCACGTTCGAGCTGCGAGCCCCAGGGGACGTTCTCGTCCCTGCATCGGTCACGTATGATCCAACCACCGAGAGTGCTACGCTGGATCCGACATCGGACCTGGACTATGCTGCGATCTATACCGCGACGATCAGGGGCGGCACGGCCGGGGTTCGGGATGCCGCAGGCAATGCCATGGCGGCTGACTATACATGGTCGTTTGGGATGGTGGCAGAGCGGCCGCCCGTTGACCAGGGCCCGGGCGGACCGATCCTGGTCATCACCAACTCTGCCAACCTATTCACGCGGTACTATGCGGAAATCATCCGCACTGAGGGGCTGAACGAGTTCGAAGTCATTGACGTCGCCGCTGTGACAGAGGCAGTGCTTGCCGCGTACGATGTGGCCATCCTGGGAGATATGGCCCTCACTGCAGACCAGGTGACGATGCTCACCGATTGGGTGACGGCCGGCGGGCATCTGATCGCCATGCGTCCGGACAAGCAGTTGGCCGGCCTGCTCGGGTTGGCTGACGCTTCCACCACTGTGTCTGATGCCTACCTCTTGATCGACAATTCCTCCAGTCCGGGGGCAGGCATTGTGGGGCAGAGCCTCCAATTTCACGGGACGGCCGATGCGTATACACTGAACGGCGCCACGAGCCTGGCCACGATCTATGCCGATCTCACCACGCCGACGGTGTATCCTGCGGTGACGCTCCACTCGGTTGGTGCCAACGGCGGGCTCGCCGCTGCGTTCACTTTCGACCTGGCGCGCTCGATCGTGTACACACACCAGGGAAATCCAGCGTGGCAGATCGGGCACGTAAACCCTCTGCAGAGCTATGGAACTGCGCTGGACCTGTTCTACCCTGATTGGATCGACTTTGACAGGATCTCGATCCCGCAGGCCGACGAGCAGCAGCGTTTTCTGGCAAATCTGATCCTGTACATGAACAGGGACAAGAAACCGCTGCCCCGCTTCTGGTACTTTCCCAGCGGCCACAAGGCGGTCATCATCCTGACGGGCGACGATCACTGGGGCAGGAGCACCCCGAGCGGCAACAGCATGCTCTTTTTTGAACGCCACAAGGCGCAGAGCCCGCCTGGCTGCTCGGTCGAGGATTGGGAGTGCGTGCGCAGCAGCTCCTATGGCTACGAGGGCAACCTGATGACTGACGCGCAGGCAGCGGCGTATACGGCCGAAGGGTTCGAGTTCGGCCTGCACCCCGACGGGGGGTTGGCCTCAGGCGGCGGCTGGTGTGGCACGTGGCCGTCAGACATGCCCGCTCAATACGCAGCGCAGCTCGAAGCCCTGATGCTCAAATATGCCAGCATCCCCGTCCAGGGCAGCGAGCGCGCGCACTGCTATTCCTGGTTCGGCTACACCGGTGGTGCCGACTGGCATGGGTACGCCGGCAAGCCCGAGATTGAGGCAGATCTCGGTATCCGGCTCAGCACCAGCATCGCCTACAACCCTGCGAGCTGGGCAACCGTCAACCCCGCCTACCAGATGGGCAGTGCCATGCTGATGCGGTTTGCACAGGTCGCCCTCGATGGCACGATGACCGATTTCCTGGACACCTATAACGGCGGCACGCAGATGACGGACGACAACGGGCAGGGCGCAGCGGCCATGCGCACCATCTGTGATTCTTTCCTGGATGCAGCCCTCGGGTCTCTGGGCTACTATGGTGCGTTTGTCGTCAATATGCACTCCGACAACTGGTACGGCTGGTCCTACAGCGGCTCCGACCAGGTGGTTGCCTCGGCCCAGGCGCATGGGGTGCCCGTGGTGTCGGGCCGCCAGATGGTCGATTGGCTCGACGGCCGCAATAGCTCCTCGTTCAGCGCCATCGCCTGGGATGGAACGACGCTCAGCTTTGACATCACGACCGGCGCGGGAGCGCGGAATCTCCAGGGCATGGTCCCCACATCGGTCGAGTCGATCCCGCTCAACGCCCTCCGCCGGGACGGCGCTCCCGTGTCCTACACGGCCGAGATCGTCAAAGGGGTGGAATACGCCTTTTTTGCCGCAGAGGATGGCTCCTACAGCGTGACGTACGAGCCTGACACCACTCCGCCCGTGATCTCGGACCTGGCTGCCGATCCTACGGGCGGACAGACGGCGACGATCAGTTGGACGACCGATGAGCCTTCGACCTCGCGCGTGGATTACGGCACCGATCCGGGGTCGCTGGTGCAGAATTTCACCGATGCTGCACTCGTCACCGGGCACACGGTGGCGCTGGCCGGCCTATCGCCCAACACCGATTACTACTATCGTGTCTCCTCGGCGGATGCTTCAGGCAACTCTTCCACCTCGCCGGCAGCAGGAGATCCGCCTGCTACGTTCACCACGCCGTCGGCCAGCCTGATCGACACGACGGTGGCGGACTTTGGTGCAGGAACCCCCGACGAGAATCTCACCATTAGCCAGATGGCGGATGGTGAGGTGATCCTCATGCCGGTGGTCGGGGCCGAGTTCTCCGGAACTGAGCTTCCGCCCGATTGGGTCAGCGCGACGTTTGCCGCAGGTGGCACGGCCGTCGTCGCCGACGGCCTGCTCACCGTCGACGGCGCGCGCGCCGGCCCGGACGACACGTTCGACCCCGGCCATTCTCTCGAGGCTGTGGCTACCTTTGGCGCGGCGCCTTTCCAGCACCTGGGCTTTGGCGTCACCTATCTGACCAGCCCTGCCTATCCGTGGGCCATCATCAGCACGGGCCAGGGTGGCACCGGGCTGCTGGCGCGGACGTGGAACGGCACCGGCGATTGGCACACAGAGACGAGCACGGCGATTTCCGGAGACTACCTGGGCACGGCGCATCACTACCGTGTCGACTGGCACGCCGACCACGTCGACTATTACGTGGATGGCACGCACGTCGCCTCGCACGCGGTGGCGATCTCGACGCCGATGCGCCCCCTGCCGGCCGATTCTCAGGTCGGTGGGCCCACCCTGTCGGTCGATTGGCTGCGCATGGGGCCCTACGCCCCCTCCGGGACGTTCATATCGCGGGTGTGGGATACCTATGGCACGGTCGACTCGGGCACGATCACGTGGGATGTGGACACGCCGGCGGGCACAGCCGTCGCTATGAGCATGCGCACCGGAAACACACCGGCCCCGGATGCGAGCTGGAGCGGCTTTGCCTCGATCACGAACGGGGCGGCGATCGGAAGCGGCTTTCGTTACCTCCAGTACCGCGCCGAGCTGTCGACGACGGACACGGATCAGACGCCGGCGCTGGAGCAGGTGCGCGTGGTGTATAACGTCACGCCGGACATCGTCCCGCCCACCGTCGTCAGCCGCTCCCCGGCACCCAATGCCGTCGACGTGGATCTCGCCTCGAATGTGACGGTGCAGTTCAGCGAGGCAATGGATCCGGCGACCATCGGCAGCGCGACCTTCCGTCTGCGCGCATCGGGTGCCACCGAGGACGTGCCGGCCGCGATCAGCTACAACGGGCTGACGGCCACACTCGATCCGACCGGTCTGTTGGCATTCGGCACGACCTACGAAGTGACCCTGGCCGGCAGCGTGACAGACGTGAGTGGCAATCCCCTCGGCAGTGACGTGATCTGGACGTTCACCACCGTGACCTCGGGCAGCTTTATAGATACCCTGGTCGCTGACTTTGGCGGTGGTACACCGGATAGTTCTATCTACATCGCCCAGGCCGGAGACGGCGAGCTGATGCTCGCTCCGGCGGTCGGCGCCGAGTTTTTTGGCACCAGCCTGCCGCCGGACTGGTCCAGTGCTACGTTTGCCCCGGGGGGCACGGCCGTGGTCGCCGGCGGCACACTCACCGTCGATGGCGCGCGAGCGGGTCCGAACGCCACGTATACCGCCGGGCACTCTCTCGAGGCAGTGGCTACCTTCGGTGCGGCACAGTACCAGCACCTGGGCTTTGGCGTCACCTATGGCACCACTGCGGGCAACGCCTGGGCGATCATCAGCACAGGATCGGCAGGCACCGGGCTGCTGGCCCGCTCCTGGGATGGCACCCTGCCGTGGAACACGCATGAGGTGAGCACGCCGATCGACGGCGACTACTTTGATGGGCCGCACCACTACCGCGTCGATTGGTATACAGATCACATCGACTACTATGTCGATGGCGTCCAGGTGGCGTCACATGCCGTGTCGATCTCGATCCCGATGCGCCCGCTGCCGGCCGATTCGAGCGTCGGGGGGGCGAATCTGGTTGTGGATTGGCTGCACATGAGCCCTTGTGCAGACGCGGGCACCTTTGTTTCGAGGGTGTTCGATGCGGGCCAAAGTGTATATTGGCTCGATCTGAGCTGGCTCGGCAGCCAGCCTGACGGCACCTCTGTGGCTTTCGAGACGCGCACCGGCGACACGGCGGTTCCCGACGGATCGTGGTCCGGGTGGGCCACTGTCAACAGCCCCATCGCCAGTCCGGCCGGGCGCTACCTCCAGTACCGGGCGACTCTGACCACCTCTGACGTGGCTGTCTCACCGATTGTCGAATTGGTAAGCGCCACCTTCAGCGATCATCCCACCGCCGTGGCGCTGGCCTCTTTCCGCGCGACGCCGGGTGCCGGCAAGATCCTGGTGACGTGGGAGACGGTGACCGAGATTGACAACCTGGGCTTCAACCTGTTGCGCAGCGCTGCATCGGACGGCAACTATATCCGGCTGAACAGAGCACTCGTGCCCAGCCAGGCGCCGGGCATGCCGGGGGGTGCCAGGTACACGTGGACGGACAATGGGGTCGTGCCCGGGACCACCTACTACTACAGGCTCCAGGCGGTGGACATGCATGGCGGGCACACGCTGCACGGACCGGTGTGGTCGGTTCCGGGGCCGGCACCGGCGCACAAGATCTATTTGCCTATCGTAACCAGGCACTGAGCAGTCACCCGTTTCGCGACGACGTGCGGCTGCCTTACGTCTCAGTGCCCGATCCGCGGGCTCTATGAGCCTCGGGTAAAGGAGCTGAAGAACGATGAACGAGAGCAGGAAAGCAAGGGCGCTCACGGTCTCGAGCTGGCTGCTATCTGCATTGTTGATATCCGCCGTGGTGACGGGGACACTGCTCGCGCAGGGCGGACCGAACACTTGGTGTGACACGTTCGCAGATGACCTGGACATCGCTACCTCGGTCGACGTCACGCAGGTGACAGATGTCACGGCGGGGCCCCTGGGGAGCAGCTTTACGCCATACGCCGGGAACCCGCTCTCGACGCTCGAGAGCTCGGATCCGTGGGATTCGAACGGGGACCCGTGGAAACAGATCCCCGGAGCGACTCACCCGGACGTCCAATACTTTCCGGGAGGCATGGACGGCTATGAGTTCTGGATGATCTTTACGCCGTTGACCTTTGCGACCACACCGCCGTCGGGGACGAATGACTGGTGGTGGGAGCGCTCGACGCTGCTCAGGTCGCACGATGGGATCAACTGGATCAAGACGGACGACTATACAAACCCCCTCGTGTCTCCCGGTGCTCCCGGTGAGTGGGATAGCGGCTGGCACGCCGATCCAGACTTTGTGTACGCACCCGGCAAGGGGCCGGACGGTCAATCGTGGTTTCTGTATTATACGGGCTGTGGGTCGGGGGGCTGCGCAATCGCCCTGGCCATGTCGCACGATGGCAAACATTATACCAAGTATGGCACGGGCCCCGTCGCGCCGGCCTACCGGTGTCCGTCGGTGATCTATGACGATGCGACCGAGACCTTTCACATGTGGTACAACTGGAACGCGTTCGACATCGGGTATGCGACTTCCCCCGACGGGATAAACTGGACTCCCTACAACCCCACCAATCCGGGACAATGGGGCTACCTCGTCTACCAGGCACATCCTGGCACCTACGACCAGGGCGGCGTGACGCACGAGGATGTCATCTGGTTCGATGGGCAGTATCACATGTACTATCTGGCGCTTCCCACCGCTTCCTACGCGGGGTTGATCATCGGCCACGCAACTTCCCCGGATGGTATCAACTGGACGCAGTATCCTACGCCTGCGATGAGGCCTGGGGGGGAAACGTGGACCTTCTGGAATGGTCCCACGGCCACCGTCCAGTCGTTCTACCGGCCGAGTGTTGCCGTGGTGGACGGGAGCCTGTACATGTACTATGGCGGCACCAACACCTACTCTGCCTACCCCGCCCCTTACTATGACATCGGCCTCGCTTTTCCGACGATGCCGGATGGCCACGTCGAGCTTGCCAGGACCACAGAGCCGGCGGAATACCCGGCCAGGGCAGACACGCTGGCGTGGTATCACATGAACGAGGGGAACCCGCCACCACCGAGCTATCCGGGCGAGTACCAACCCGTCGATGGGGTCCTGGCATGGTACCACCTGAACGAGGGGGCCGGATCGACGACCCACGACATCGGCGGGGCCATCGATGACGTGGGGACCTTGAATGGAGCAAGCTGGGCCACAGGATTGTATGATGCCGGGCTCTCTTTCGACGGCGGGGATACGGTCACTGCGCAGAACAGCACCGATCTGAACCCACAGGATGGCGTCACCATCGAGGCGTGGGTCAACCCTTCGGTCACCAAGTCGAATAACTATGTGGCAATCAAGATGACGTCGGGCACCAGCGATTACGCGTATGGGATCAAGATCGAAAGCGGCGAGATCTGGGCGTTCATCCGCAGTGGAGGCAACCTATATTGGGCACACGGCGGCCAGGTCCCGCTCAACACCTGGACGCACGTGGCGATGACGTACCAGGCTGCGCCGGCCGGGACGCAGATCACGCTCTACCAGGATGGCGCCGAGGTCTCTTCGTACAGCCAACGTGACCCAATTCCCGCCAACGCCTCTATCGCGACGAATACCGGCCCGCTGTATCTCGGCGTCATCCCTGTCAGTTCCCCGATCTACTATCAAGGGGTGATGGATGAGGTGAGGATTGCCGGAAGAGCGCTGACGGCGGCGGAAATTGCGGCGGATGGGACCAAGACAAGTGTCACACCGGTTGTGGTCGACGCCAGCGGCAACACCAACGACGGCGCGCCCCAAGGTGGCGCCGCCTGGAGCACGGGTAGATTCTCCTACGGCCTGGCGTTTGACGGCTCGACAGGCCAGGTCACCGTTCCTCACTCCGACACGCTGAATCCGTACGATGGCATTACCATCGAGGCGTGGGTCAATCCAGCAGTGACCAAGGAGAACAACTATATCACAAACAAGTCGTCGACGGGCATTGCGGACTATGCGTACGGGCTCAAGCTCGAGAGTGGCTACACGGGCCAGTCAGAGATCGGGGGGATTATTGGCAATCCTGCCGGCCAGCTCTACTTTGCCTATGGCGGCGCGGTTCCGGACGGCCAGTGGACGCACGTGGCCATGACCTACCAGGTGGGAGACAGCCACGTCAGGTTGTACCAGAACGGGGTCGAGGTGACCTACCGCTATGGGAACCCGGGCGTGGCAACAGACACGATCCCGCCCAATACCTACATCCGCAGCAATACAGCACCGCTCAACGTTGGCTTTCTTCCCACCACCACCCCGCACTATTACAATGGCACCATGGATGAGCTCAGGGTCCTGAGCCGGGCACTGACCCCAGGCGAGATAGCGAACGACTATGGGGCCACGTACGCGGCCGGTGGTCATCTCAGGTCCGTGCTGATCACTCCGCCGGAGGGCCAGATGTGGGATTCGTTCTGCGCCACGGATGACCGGCCCCTGGATACCGGGGTCACCTATTCCATCCTCGGAGCCTCGGGTGAGATCCTTCTGGCGTCGGTCACAGATGGAGCAGACATCTCGACGCTGGGCGACACGCCGATACACCTTTACGCCGAGCTGACGAGCAACGATCCCGCCCGAACGCCGGCGATCAACAGTTGGTGTGTGTCGTGGCAAGAAGAGCCCACGGCTGTCGACCTGGCTTCCTTCTCCGCTCAACCACGCGCCGGCGTGATCGTCCTGGCCTGGGAGACGGCGAGCGAGTTCGAGACGCTGGGCTTTAACCTGTACCGGGGCGATGCCCCCGGCGGGGAGCAGGTGCGCCTCAACCAGGCTATGGTCCCGGCCCGGGCATCGGGCTCGGCACACGGGGCGGTATATGCCTGGGAAGACGCGGATGTGGAGCCGGGGCACGCCTACTACTATACGCTGGAAGCGATTGACGTTCATGGCGTGCCCGTGCGGCACGGACCGGTGTGGGCTGTGGCGGTGCGGGCGCCACACTCGGTCTATCTACCTCTCGTCACCCGGTAGCGCGGGTGCGACACGGCCGCATCAAAGGCCCCGATCGAGAGATTGGGGCCTTCTGTTGTGCGGCGATCAGGTGAGCTCGCGCCCCCCGGTCAGGTTGTACGCCTGCCCGGTGATGAATCCTGCCTGATCCGACACCAGGAAGGCCACCAGGTCGGCGACGTCTTCCGGTGTGGCAAACCGCCCGAGCGGCACCTTGCCGATCGCCGCCGCCAGTACCTGCTCGTACGGCTGCCCGGTGACCGCCGCTTCGAGCTGCAAGCCCCACTGCTTGAGCGCTGTGTCGACGTCGCCTGGCAGCACGGCGTTGGCCGTGATGCCAAACGGGGCGACCTCCTGCGCGAGCGAGCGGGTCAGGGCGACGACGGCGGCCTTGCTGGCAGCGTAGGCGGCCATGTACGGCTTGGGGCGCTCGGCAGCGATGGAGGACATGTTGACAATCCGCCCGCCGCGGCCGCCCTCGATCATCAGCGGCAGGGCGCGCTTGCAGCATAAAAAGGTGCCCGTGGCATTGATCTCGAGCGTGCGCCGCCACGCGTCGTCGGCCATGCCGAGCACGGGCGAAGGGCCGATGGCGGCGCCGGCGTTGTTGACCAGGATGTCGAGGCGGCCAAAGGTGTCTTTTACCTGGGCCACCATCTTTTCGACAGAGCCCGGGTCGGCCACATCCACGCGCAGCGGCAGTGCCCGCACCCCCAGTGCCTCGATCTCGTGGGCGATGCCCTCCATCTCTGCCCACTGCCCGCTGCCGGCGTGCGGCAGGTCCGTCGGCGGCGCACACAGGTCCCCCAGCGCCACGTGCGCTCCTTCCCGCGCCAGCCGCCGTGCCACCGCCGCCCCAATGCCCCCGGCGCGCCCCGCGCCGGTCACGATCGCAACCCGGTCTGAAAGCTGCATTCTCTACCCTCCCGACCCTCCCGGAGAGATAAATTGGTAGATTGGTAGATTGGTAAATCGGTTACCAACCTACCAATCTACCAATCTACCAGTCCACCTACCGCTTAATCCTGCGCCCGGTACACCATCGAGCCGAACGTCATCAGGCCGGGCGGCGCAAGATTGTTCATCGGATCGATCACCACCTGGACGAGGGCCGGTTTGTCCGCCGCTGCGGCGCGTTCCAGGGCCGGCCAGAGCTCGTCGGGCGCCTGGACCAATTCGCCATGGCAGCCAAATGCCTGCGCCACCAGGTCGTAGCGGGTTTCGGAGGAGAGATCGCACTCGACCAGGTTGGCGATCTGCGCAAAGTATTGTGACGAGCGCTCCATGCCCCAGCCGCTATCGCACGATACCACGACAGTGATCTTGGTGCCGTAGCGGCGCGCCGTCTCGAGCTCCTGGATGTTGAACCCGAGCGCCCCGTCGCCAGAGATGAGGTATACGGGCCGCTCGGGTGCTGCCAGCTTGGCACCGATGGCGTAGGGCAGTCCTGTGCCGAGGTGGCCGAACTTGGCGGTATACAGATAGCTGCGCGGCTGGTAGATCGGGTTAAAGCTCGCCGTCCAGAGGCTGGTGTTGCCACCGTCCATGACCGTGATCGCGTCGCGCGGAAAGAATTGGCGCACGGTCTGCACCATCCGCCCGGGGTTGACGTCGCCCTCGCGGCTGTAGAGGCTCGCCTCTTTCTGAGCGCGCCATTCTGCGCTCAGCGCCCTGTACGTTTCCCAACGGTCGTGCTCCTCGCGTGCGGGCGTGCGCTTTTTTACCTCCTCTAGCAGTGCCGCCAGCACGGCGCGCGCGTCGCCCACGATGCCAAGGTCGACGGGGCGGTTCAGGCCGATGGCGGTCGGGTCGCGGTCCACCTGGATCAGCCGCTGCTCCGCCGGGCTGCCCCACGACGCCCCCCGGCCCCAATTGTCCAGCTCGCCCAGGCGCCCCCCGGCGGCGAGCACGACGTCGGCTTCCGATCGAGCCGCCTCCAGGGCGGTGCGGTCGAGGGGGTGAAAGTAGCGCGGGTGGTCCTCGGGCACGACGCCACGCGCGCCGAGGCTGGTGGTCACCGCCGCGGCGAGGTGGTCGGCGAGGGCCAGGAACTCGTCCCAGGCGCAGGCCCAGGACACCCCCGTGCCGGCGTGCAGGCAGGGGCGCTGCGCGGCAGCGAGCAGATCCGCTGCCGCGGCGATCAGGGCCGGGTCGGCGCCGGCAGGCTGAACTGGCCGGTAGCGGTCCGGCGGCCAGACGTCGACCTGCTGGGGGTCGCCGGTGCCGCGCATCACGTCCTCGGGGATCTCGACGTACACGGGACCGGGCCGGCCCGTCGTCGCTTCGCGGAAGGCGCGCCGGATCAGCTCGGGCAGGCGGCGCCAGTCGCGCACGCCTGCGCTCCACTTGGTCACGGGGCGATAGAGGCCGAGCAGGTCAACGTTCTGGAACGAGCCGCCACGGTCAGGGTAGATGATGCTCCGGCGCCGCTGTCCACTGAACACGATCAGGGGGCTGCCCTCGGCGTAGGCCGTGATGACCCCCGAGATCATGTTCGACGCCCCCGGCCCGATGCCGCCGATGACGACGGCCGGCTCGCCACGGATGCGGGCATAGGCGTCGGCCATGTGCGCCGCGGCTGCCTCGTGGCGCGCGTTGACGAAACGCAGGCCATAGTCGTCGAGCTTGGCCAGGAAGGGGTTAAAACTCCCGTCCAGGATGCCGAATAAGGTCGTGATGCCTTCTTGTTGCAAGCATTTGAGCAAAAGCTCACCACCGGTCATTTCTGCCATGGAATTCCTCCTCTGTGTATGCCTATTCGACCGTCACCTGGAGTGCAGGTGCCTCGTCGGCGACGATTGTGGCCATTGCCCGTGCCTTTTGCTCATTCACAAAGGTGAGCAGGATCAGGCCGGCGAGGATAAAGGCCGCGATCGACAGGACCGCGAGGCGCAAGCCGGTCTGCTCGGCCACCGCCACGCTCTGGCCCTGGCCCTCGTACCAGAGCGCCGCCTCGGCGGCCAGCCAGCCAAAGACGAGCGGGGCGATGACTGAGGAAACGCGGCCAAAGGTGGCAAAGAAGCCAAAGAACTCGGCGCTTTTTCCAGGTGGGGCAAAGAGGGCCACCATCGTCCGGCTGACCGATTGTGCGCCGGCCATGGCCACGCCGGCGATGGCCCCGATGATAAAGAACGTCGTCTTGCCGTGGGCAAAGTAGAGCCATATGACCACGGCGATCATGAGCACCAGGGCGATGGTCAAGGAACGTTTGCCCCCGATCATGTCCACCATCCAGCCGAACAGATAGGCACCCAACACGTTGGTCAGTTGCACGATGATGAAAAAGATGAGAATGTCCTGCGTGGTGAGGCCAAAGAGCGTGGCGCCGATGATGCTGGCAAACCCCATCACGATCATGATGCCGTCGTTGTACACAAAAAAGGCAATGATGAACTTGATGAACTCGCCAAAGCCGTGGGCGGTGCGAAACGTGTGGGCTAACCGCTTGATCGCCAGGCCGGCATAGTTTTCGCCTGGTGGCCGCTTTTGGCCCCGGGCTTTTTCTCGCAGCCAGAGCACGAGCGGGATCGCAAAGAGGGCAAAAAAGAGGCCGGTCACGATCATGGCCAGGCGAGAGACCAGCGGGCCGCTTACCAGCCGCTCGAGGGGCATCAGGAGCAGCAGGATTACGATCCCGCCCACCGTGCCAATGGCCCAACCCAGCCCTGACACACGGCCCATCTCTCCCGGCGTCGCAATCTCGGGCAGCAGGCCGTCGTAGAAAATCTGCGCGGCTCGGTAGCCGATGTCGGCCAGGACAAAAAGCCCGATGCCCAGGGCAATCATGCCCGGTTGGATGAGAAAGAGGCTGGTTGTAAAGAGGCAGGACAGGCCCGTGAAAAAGATCAAAAAGCGCTTCTTGGACCCGGCAAAGTCGGCCAGCGTGCCGAGAAACGGTCCACTGAACAGCACGACAATGGCGGCGATTGTCTCGGCGACGCCCCACAGGCGGGTGCCCTCTGCGCCGCCGACGACCTGGTCCTTAAAGTAGACGGAATAGACCGCCAGGTAGACGGCCGACGCGTAGGCCGAGTTGCCAAAGTCGTACAGATACCACGCCCAGCGCTCGCGGCGTGTGGTCCCGGATGCGACGGTTGCTGCGGTCATTGTCTCCTCCTTTTACTGGAAGGATGGAAGGATGGAAGGATGGCCAGCCCATCCTTCCATCTTTCCAATGCTACATCTCGAACGCTACTTTGATCGACCGGTGTCTCGTCTTGTCGACGGCCACCTCGAATGCCCGGCGGTACTCGGCCAGGGGGAAGCGGTGGGTGACCAGGCCGGTTGTGCCGAGAGAACCCTCTGCCATCCATTTCATGGCCAGCTCAAACGTCGATAGGCAGCTCCCTTCCCACGTGACGACGTCGTGTCCAATGGCGCCAAGCAGGTCGACCTCTTGATACCAAATGGGGGTGAGGTCCAGCTTCATGCGGTGCAGGTGGACGCCGACGAGGACGACAGTCCCGCCGGCGCGCGCCCAGCGCAGCGCGTTGTTCAACGTCGAGGGGATGCCGACGACATCGAACACGACGTCAAACCCGCCGAGCAGCATGCGGTTGTCTCCTCGGCCGGTGTAGAGCCTGGCACCTGTTAGCCGCGCAACCTCGACATAGCCGTCGGCACTCGATAGAAACGTGTGATCCGCGCCAAAGGTACGCGCCATGTCGGCCTGCCACGGCCACTGGGCGACGGCGGTGATCTCGCACGCGGGCTGAAGCCGGCGCACCGCCTGGATCAGCAGAAAGCCGATGGTGCCGCAGCCAAGCACCAGGACGCGCTCTCCCGGCTGGGCAGGGCGGCGCCAGGCGGCGTGGAGGGCGACGGCGGCCGGCTCGACCAGGATCGCCTGCTCGTCGCTCAGCGCGTGGGGGACGGGGAGCAGGGTGCTGGCGGGTGTGAGGAAGGTATCGCCAAAGCCGCCACCGACCGGTTCGTGCTCTGGCGGCTCGGAAGCGCGCTCGCACAGGACGCGGTGGCCCCGCTGGCAGGCGGGGCATAGCTCGGCGTGGCCTCGCGCCAGGCAGTCCTCGCCGCGCCCCCAACGCACCACCCTGTCGCCCACTCGAAATTGTGGGGCGCTGCTTCCCACCTCGATCACCTCGCCCACCATCTCGTGCCCCAGGTAGGCGCGCCGGTGCGAGGGGAGCGCCACGGGCGCGACGTCGAGGCCGGCGTCGACAAAGAGCTGGTGCAGGTCGCTGCCGCAAATGCCGCATAGGTGGTTGCGCACGCGCACCCAACCGGGCGCGGGCAGCGGCGGGTCGGGCAGATCGACCAAGCGCAGCGGGGCGGTTGGCGCATAGTAGGCGCCGCGCCAGAAGCGCGCCAGCAGGCGCGTGAGCACAATCTTGGGCACCGAAAGATCGAGCAAGATCGTTTTCATACGTTGTGGCCGGCCGCCGGCCCCTCCGTGTCGGTCAGGTGGTCGAGCACGCCGAGCGCCATCTCTTTCAGGTCGCCCCGGTTGGGCAGTGCGGCCATCATGCCATACATGGCTGCCGAGCGTTGGGGCACATCGGCTCCTTTCAGCCCGGTCATCGACGACGAGCGGGCGGTCAGTGCACTCATCACATCCTCGGGCAGGAGCTTGCCTGCCACGCGGACCAGCCCCACCAGTGTCGAGCGCGCGAGCCGGTCGAGGCGAAAGCGCCTGACGTGGGCGACGGCCTGTGCCAGGTCGTCGAGAAAACGATCCGCTACCTCACCCTGCGCGTGGGCGTGGGTCACAGTCAGGTGCAGGCTGGGTGGGAACTGCTGGCGGTCGAGGTACCAGCCGCGCTGTGTCAGCTCGTCGCCGATCTCGTACACGTTCAGGCGGTCAGAGCCGAGGGCGAGGATGCTCATCGCCGGGTCGCCAAGGACCCGAACGCCCTCGATGGCGGCTATGCCCCGGCGCAGTTTCTCCACCGTTTCCATCACGTCATGGACGATCTCCAGGTATCCTTCCTCGCCGAGGTGGTTCATGATCGCCCACGCGGCGGCGATCGGGCCGGCGGGCCGGGTGCCGGCAGCGGTGGGCGAGATATAGATGCCGCCCGACCAATCGGTGTAGGCGAAGAACTGGTGGCGGCGCAGGGCGTGGTCCTTGTAGAGGATGACAGAAGCCCCCTTGGCGGCGTAGGCATACTTGTGCAGGTCGGCCGACATGGAGGTCACGCCGGGGACCTGAAAGTCAAACGAGGGCACCGGGTAGCCGAGCTTGCGCACGAAGGGGAGCATAAAGCCACCGACGCAGGCGTCGACGTGGCAGAGGATGTCGTGCTCGCGCGCTACCTGTGCCAAACCCTCGATCGGATCGATGACGCCCTGTGGGTAGGATGGCGCCGAGCCGACGATCAGGATGGTGTTCTGGGTGACGGCGGCGCGTGTGGCATCGACGTCGGCGCAAAAGCCGGCGTCGACCGGGACGTGGACCGGCTTGACAGAAAAATAGTGCGCTGCCTTTTCAAAGGCAGGGTGCGCCGTGGCAGGCAAGATCATCTCGGGGGCGGTAATGTCCGGCTTTGTCGCCCTGGCCCACTCGCGCGCGGTGATGACAGCCATCAGGATGCTCTCAGTGCCGCCCGAGGTCATGTTCCCTGTCGTCTGCTCGTCGCCGCTGAGCAGGCTGGCGGTCATGGATACGACTTCCGCCTCGAACCGTTTGAGGCTGGGAAAGGCCATCGGGTTGAGGCCGTTCTCGGAGAAGAACATGTTGTGTGCTTCGCGCAGAAAGGCGGTCAGCTCCTCACCGAGGTGGTAGACGAGGCTCCACGTCTTGCCTTCCTGCCACCTGGCGTCGTGCGCGCGCAGCGCTTCCATTCTGCGCAACACGTCGGCTGCGTCTGTCCTCCTGGAAGGGAGTGAAACCATGGTCTTCCCCCTTTCGTCCGGCCAACTGTGCCGCTGAACGATGCTCAGATCACCAGATGGTGCAGGTATTTATCCATCCATTCCGAGAGCCCGAGTGTCGCGATCTGGTCGCGTGGAGTTGAGTAGCCGCTCTATCGTCTCCACCAGCTTGTCGACCTCGAAAGGCTTGACAAAGTATGCTTCATACATCCCTTTGTACTCGGCGAGGCGTGCGGGTTGTTCGCGCGGGTGGACGGCAGTGACAATCACCACGGGCAGGTGCGCCAGGCGCTCATCGGCCCGGATGCGCGTCAGCAGTGTCCAGCCGTCCATGCCGCGCATCATCAGGTCGAGGAGCAGTAGGTGCGTAGGGTGCCCATCAAGGTAAGCTAACGCCTCGTGCCCGTTGCGCGCCAGGACGGCTTCATATCCTGCCCGGCGAACAATCTGGGTTAGCAGGTGGCTGGTCCCCGGATCATCTTCGACGATCAGAACGTGATGGTTGACGGTCATGGCCTTTGCTCCTTCGAAACCTTGACGACTATTATACTCCAGGTTTCAATCATTGCCAAAAAGTTCAATTGGGTGTTGTGATTGCGCCCCGGCGACAGGTTATGGTACAATGAGCTATCAAAGAGCAGTGCACAGGTGCGAGGGGCAAGCCAGCTCGCATTCGTTGCTTCGCCCGAAAGGATGGACACGGCATGGGGACTCTGTACGTCGTCGGCGTGCCGGCTGGCGACCCCGACGATCTGACACATCGGGCGCGGCGTGTGCTCGAGTCCGCGCGGCAGTGGGCTGCTGCCGACGTGGCAGGAGCCCGGTCTCGTCTCGCTGCGTGTGGGGTGGCTGAACCCGCTGCCGGTATCGCAACCTGCCGGGATGTCGTGGCAACACTGGCGGAAGGGGATGTGGCGCTGGTAGTCGATGGGGCGCGGCCCGGCGTGGATGAAGAGGAGCGCCGGCTGGTAGGTGCGGCGCTCGAGGGTGGATTCCCTGTCGTGCCGGTGCCAGGACCCGCCCTGCCCTTGACCGCGCTGGTCATTTCGGGCCTGCCGGCCGACACTTTTTGCTATATGGGTGAGCTCCCCGGGCAGACCAGCGCGCGCGACGATCTGATCCAGGCGCTGGCGGAGGAGCGCCGTACGCTCCTCTTTCTCGTGCAGGCAGTGGATGCGGCATCCACTCTGAGCGATCTGTACACTGCGCTCGGCGACCGACCGCTGGTGGTCGTCTCGGCAGGCAGCGGCGGCCAGTCCCCACCATGGCGTGGCACGCTGGAAGCTGCGTGCGAGGAAATGGCGGGTCTGCTGGCCGGCGATGTCCACGTTTTGGTCGTCGGCGGCGCGACGGAAGGGCCGGCGGCGTGGGACGAGGCGCGCCTGGATGCCACAATCGCCCAGCGTGTGGCGCGCGGCGAGGGTGCCAGGCAGATCAGCCAGGCGCTGGCCGGAGTGTCGCGCTGGTCGCGGCGCGAGATCTATCGACGGGTGATTGAGCACATGGGCAGGCGGCGTGATGGGTAGCGCCATGGATGATCACAGATCTGGACGATAGGAGGTAGAGGGTGAACACCGACAGGCTGGACGACGTGCAAGAGATCCGGGCACTGGATCCATCGAATATGCTTCAGCACGTGGGGGCGCTGGCACGCCAGGTGCGCGACGCGCGCGCGCTGACACAGGGGCTGGTGCTGTCTGAGAGGCACCGTGCAGCGCGGCAGGTAGTGGTGGTGGGCATGGGCGGCTCGGCGATTGGAGGCGACCTGGCAGCAGCGGCGGTGCGGGGCAGCGGCCAGGTGCCGGTGATCGTGGTTCGGGATTACAGCCTGCCGGCGTGGGTCGACGAGGCGACGATGGTGGTGGGCTCGAGCTATTCGGGCAACACCGAAGAGACGCTGTCGGCGTTCCGCGAGGCATACGAGCGAGGCTGCCCGCTGGTCGCCGTGACTACGAACGGCGAGCTGGCGCGGCTGGCGGACCGGTGGGCGGTGCCGCTGGTGCGCTTTGGCTACCCGTCGCAGCCGCGGGCGGCGCTCGGCTACCTCTTTGTCGCCATGCTCGGCGTGCTCCAGGCGGCAGGCCTGGCACCCGACCTGGCGGCGGGTGTGGAGGAAGGGCTGTCGCTGATCGAGGAGCAGGCCGTGGCCCTGGCGCCCGGCGTGCCGCGCGGCGAAAATCGCGCCAAACAGCTCGCCGTCGAGCTTGCGGGCAGGGTGCCGGTCGTGGTCGGCGCCGGTCCTCTCGCGCCTGTCGCCGGCCGGTGGAAGACGCAGATCAACGAAAACAGCAAGGGGTGGGCGTACGCTGAGGTGCTGCCCGAGATGAATCACAATGCGTTATCGGGCACTCACTTTCCGCCCCAGGCGGCCGAGATGCTGCGTGTCCTCTTTTTGCAGGCAAGTGGGCTGCACCCGCGCACGGCCCTGCGCCTGGAGCTGACACGGCAGATCATGGAGGCGCGCGGTGTCCGGTGCCTGGCGGTGCCGGTGCGGGGTGAGTCCCCTGTCGCCCAGATCCTGAGCGCCGTCCACCTGGGCGATTACGTGAGCACCTACCTGGCGATCCTGTATGGCGAGGACCCGACGACGATCGGCGATATCGTCGGGCTGAAGGAGAGGATGACAGGGCAGTAGCAAGAGGGATTGGATATTGGGTATTAGATATTGCGACACGTCCAATATCTAATACCCAATATCTCGACCCTTATCGACCTGCTTTCTGCTCGGCATAGTAGGTATAGTCGCCAGGGTACTCGGTCAGGGCGCCATTCTGGAGCTCGACGATGCGGTCCACGACGCGATCGAGAAAGTAGCGATCGTGCGAGATGACAAGCACCGTGCCCTCGAACTCGTCGAGGGCGTTTTCGAGCACCTCGCTTGAGGGCAGGTCAAGGTTGTTGGTCGGCTCGTCGAGCAGCAAAAAGTTGGCGCCCGACAGCATCAGCTTGGCGAGCTGCAGACGGCTGCGCTCGCCGCCCGATAGCTCGCGCACGCGCTGGCGCACCATCCGGTAGGGAAAGAGAAAGCGGCCAAGAAAGCTGATGGCCTGCTCCTCGTACATTGGGCGCACCTGGCGCACCTCCTCGATCAGCGTCCTATCCGGGTCGAGCGTCTCGTGCTCCTGGGCGTAGTAGCCGGCGTGCACGCTGGGGCCGAGCTTGATGGCGCCGCCTGTGGGCGTCTCTTGCCCCAGGATGCAGCGAAAGAGGACGCTCTTGCCCGCGCCATTGGGACCGAGCAGGCCCACACGCTCACCGTGCCACACCAACAGGTCAAGGCCCGCCAGCACGATCTGCTCCTGGCCGCTACCGTTGGCGGCATACACCTTGTCGAGATTGACGATCTCGATCACTTTTTGCGAGCCGCGCCACCCGTTCAACTCCAGGCCCATGCGCCGCCGCTCCAGCACGGGCTTGTCAACGCGGTCCATCCTGTCGAGCATCTTGCGCCGGCTGCGCGCCTGGCGCGCATGGCGCTCATTTACGACGCGGCTGGCCCAGTCTTCAAAGCGGGCGATTGCCGCCTCGATGCGCGCGATCTCTTTTTGCTGAGCCTGGTACTGTTGCTGTTGGCGCAGCAGGCGCAGCTCTTTTTCCACGGCATACGAGGTATAATTCCCCGCGTAGAGTGTCAGCCGTTGGTCTTGGACCTCGGCGACCGTGTCGACCGTCTGGTCGAGCAGGTAGCGATCGTGCGACACAATGATCACCGTACCTGGAAAGGCAGTGATGAACCGCTCCAAGTAGGCCTTGCCCACCAGGTCGAGGTGGTTGTCGGGTTCGTCGAGCAGCAGCAGGGCGGGGCCGGGCAGGTCGGTCGAGCCGACGCCGGCGGCGACCAGCTTGGCCAGGCCGACGAGTTTTTTCTGCCCGCCTGACAGGACGCCGACGGGCAGCCCCAGGTCCCCCTCGTCGAACCCGAGCGTTTGCAGCGCTTCACGGGCGCGGTTCTCGTAGCGGTAGCCGTCCAGGCGCTCGAACTCGTCCTGCGCGCGCCCAAGCGCGGCCAGCACGCGCGCGAGTGCTGCCTCGTCGTTGTACACGGCGGGATCGGCCATGCGGGCCTCAAGCTGGCGCAGCTCGGCCAACGTTTCCACTATGACGGCAGAAGCGCTCAGCACCTCGTCCCACACGCATCGCTCGGGATCGAGCTCGGGCTCTTGGGCCAGGTAGCCGGCACGCAGTTCCTTGTGGCGATGGACAAAGCCCGAGTCGGCTTTGAGCTGCCCGGCGATCAGCCGCAGCAGGGTGGATTTGCCGGCGCCGTTCGGGCCGACCAGCCCGATCTTTTGCCCCGCCTTGATCTCCCAGCTCACACCATCCAGGATGGGCTGCGTGGTGTAGCGATAGCTGACGTTGTCCAGGTTTACGATGATCATGGTTCTTCTGTCAAACGGGAATAGGGAGTAGGGAATTGGGGGGTCAGTTCCCCCAATTCCCTACTCCCCTTCTTTTTAATCCTTCTTGTTCAAAAACCGCCGGATCACTGTAATATTGTCGTGCAATTGGACACGGTCGCCTGTTTTCAGTTCTGCCAGGGGCTTGTCGGCCCAGGCGCGGCTGTCCGATTGGAAGACGGCTAGCTTGGTGCCCACGTCGGCATAGCGCTCCTGGACATAGGCCAGGCCGGCGATCTGCCCGGAGGTGTCGACAGAGGCGCTGGTGATGGCGCCGACGACGCGCCCTTTGCGGTTGACTACTACGTCGCCCTGGCGCGGCATGCCGGCGCGCTCTTCGTCGAACCGGAAGCGAATCAGGCGTGCCTGGCGCTCGCGCGCGTGGTGCACGTAGGCCGCCTTGCCTACAAAGAAGGGCTTGTAGAGCTTGACGTAGGGACTAAAGCCGGCGTCGGCAGGATTCAGGTCCAGGGGGCCGGCCAGCTCGTGGCCATAGAGGGGCAGGCCGGCCTCGATGCGCAGGCTGTCGCGTGCGCCGAGCGCGACGGGCACGAGGCCAAAGGGCTCGCCCTCTTCCAGCAGCGTGTGCCACAGGGCGGATGCTGCTGCCGGGTGCACAAATATCTCAAAGGCCGTCGGCTCGCCTGTGTAGCCGGTGCGCGCCAGGTAGAGGTCATGGCCTGCCAGGCGCCCATGCACGATCTCGTTGCGCTTCATGTCGAGTAGTACTTCACGGAAGGGGTGATTTTCCTCCAGCAGGGAGAGCAGGATGTCGAGCGAACGGGGTCCCTGGAGTGCCAGCAGGGCACGCTCCGAGCTGAGGTCGCGGATCTTGACCGTTTCGGTGCCAAGTGCCCGTGACCAGGGGCGGTCAGAATCGATACGCACCCGGCCCTCGCGCACGGCGTTCAGCCAGGCCCAGTCCTTGGCGCGGTTGGCAGCGTTGACGACCATGTAATAGTGATCCGGCTCCAGCCGGTAGAGGTAGACGTCGTCGATGACGTGCCCCTCGGGGTCGAGGAGGAAGGTATAGTGCGAGTCGCCGGCACCGAGCAGGGCGATGTCATTCGTCGTGACTGTGGTGAGAAAGAGGTGCACATTGTCGCCCGTAAACTCGAAAACGCCCATGTGGCTGATGTCAAACAGGCCGGCGTGCTGGCGCACAGCCTGGTGCTCGCTCAGCACCGAGTCGTAGCGGATCGGCATCTCCCAGCCGGCAAAGGGCACCATCTTGGCGCCTGCCTGGATGTGAAAATCGTGCAGCACCGTATGCTTGAGCCGCCGACCCTCAGGCGCCTGCTCTTCAGGTTCTTGCCATTCGAAGGGGGGCAGTGGATCGATGCCGCCGGGCGCGTTGGCACGAGCGTGCTGTCCGATCCAGTAGGGCTTGTGAAAGGCCCAGCCGATCTCCTCGCGCTCGAACTCGTCGGCGGCTGGCGGGCAGGCTGCCCACTCGTCCGCCATCTGGTGTGCCAGGCGCCGGACGACGACTGGGCCGGGGGCTTTGGCGAATACGTCATCCGGGTCCATGGACACGTACCCGTCCGACAGCGAGCGCAGCCAGTGAGCCACGCGTGATTCTTGTGACTTGCTGATCAGGAGCTGGAAGCGCGTGCTCTCGGCCCCGGGACGCTTCAGAATGCCTGGAGTCATCGGCCGGCCAGCTGGTTCCAGGACCCAGGTCGGCTGCATATCGCCGGGAGTCAGGTCATACACGTCATTGGTCATGGCGACGTTGCAAAAGCCACGGGCGTGGATGCCCTCGATCTCGACGATGTCCCACTCGCCGCCGGGGTCAGTCGTTGGCTTGTACATGAAATAGTGATGGGGGTAGCCGCTGGGGCAATAATCCCCCGACAGGTCGACGTCGCAGGCGAGGTCGATCACGTCGCGCTTGGCCTCTTCGAGGACGTCGAAATCGATCTTGGCACGATAGATGGGGCCAGAACGGCTGAGGTAGGCGTACGGTTTCATCGCCTGGAGGGTGCGGGCAATGATGCCGGCGAGGCGGTCCACCGCGTCAAAACCAAAGCCGCGCTGGGTGATCCAGGGTGTGCCAAGGCGGATGCCGCTCGGGCTGCGGGCAGCGCGGTCGCCGGGGATGGTGTTGCGGTTGAGGACGATGCCGGTCAGGTCGAGGACGCGGGCTGCCGGATCGCCCATCAGCGGCGTGCCCCTTTTGCCGTCGGGGCTGATGCCCCAGTCGGAGCGCACGCTCTTGCAGTCGACGAGGAGCATATGCGTGTCGGTGCCGCCGTAGGGGATACGCAGGCCCAGGCCGGCGAGTGTTTCTGCCAACCGCCGCGCATTGTCGACGACCTGCTGCTGAAGCTTGGCGAACTGGGGCAGCCTGGCAAGCTGGAAGGCGACGCCCATGCCGGCAATGGCGTTCACGTGCGGGCCGCCCTGCTCACCGGGAAAGACGGCAGCATCAATTTTGCGCGCCAGGCGCTTGTCGGTGGTCAGGATGACAGCGCCGCGCGGGCCGTAGAGTGTCTTGTGGGTGGTAAAGCTGATCACGTGCGCGTGCCCCACAGGACTGGCCACAACCCCGGCTGCAACCATGCCCGCGATGTGTGAGATGTCTGCCAGCAGGTAGGCGCCTACGGCGTCGGCGATCTGCCGGAAGCGCGCCCAGTCGGGGACGTAGGGGTAGGAGGTGTAGCCGGCGATGATCATCTTGGGCTTGTGCTGGCGGGCGAGTGCCTCAATCTGGTCATAGTCGAGGCGCTCTGTCTTCAGGTCGATGCCGTAGGAGACAATGTTGTACAGCTTGCCCGAGCGGTTGGCCGGGCTGCCGTGGGTCAGGTGCCCCCCATGGAGCAGGTCCATGCCCATCACGGTGCTGCCGGCAGGGACGAGGGCGGCGTACACGGCGCTGTTGGCCGGCGAGCCCGACAGGGGCTGGACGTTGGCCCAGATCTCTTCGGGGGGCACGTCGCGCGTGGCGAACGCTTCGGCAGCCCGCCGCTGGGCGAGTGATTCGAGAATGTTCACATACTCGACCCCCTTGTAGTAGCGCAGGTCCGAGTAGCGGCGGTTGAGGGCGAGCTGTACGGGATAATCGAGGATCTCATCCTGGGGCAGGCCGTGCATGGCCGGGTCGGGGTAGCCCTCGGCATAGATGTTCTGAAAGACAGAGCCGAGTGCCTCGCGCACCGCCTCGGGCGCCTGGCTCTCGGACGGGATGAGGATCAGCTTGCGCCGCTGGCGCTCAGCCTCATAGTCGATCAGGCTGGCGACGGCGGGATCGAGCGATTCAAGGTCCTGATGGAATATGGTTAGCATCTTACTCCTCCCTCACCCCTGCCATCAGCAACCCCAACTGCTCCGGTGTCGCTGCTTTGCCATCCACGATGCCCATGATCTGCCCTTCATAGATGACGGCGATGCGGTCGGAGAGGGCCATCACCTCGTCCAGGTCTTCGGAGATGAGCAGGATGGCGGTGCCCTTTTCGCGCTGCTCCAGCAGTTGGGCGTGTACGTACTCGGTGGCGCCAATATCGACGCCGCGCGTCGGCTGGGCGGCGATGAGCACCCGCGGCTGGCGCGATAGCTCGCGGGCCAGCACGACCTTCTGGATGTTGCCACCCGACAGGCTCTTGGCCGGCGTCTCGCGCGATGGGGTCTTGACCCTGAATGCCTGGATGAGCCTGTCGGCATAATCGGCAATGACGCGCAGCAGCAAGAGCCCGCGCCGCGAGAAGGGTTCCTTGTGATGGTCGCGCAGGATCAGGTTCTCGGCGATGGAAAAGTCCTGGATCATGCCATCTTTCATCCGCTCCTCGGGGATGTAGGCCAGGCCCAGTTCGGTGCGTGGCCCCGGCCTCAGAGCTGCCATGTCTTTGCCTTCGAGAAAGACGTGACCATCCGTGAGCGGGCGTAGCCCGGTGATCACCTCTGCCAGCTCCCGCTGACCGTTGCCCGACACCCCTGCCAGGCCCACGATCTCGCCCGAGTGGACGTCCAGATCGACACCGCGCAGCGCGGGCGTCCCGCGATCGCTCTCGGCGTGCACGTTTTGGAGGACGAGCCGGGCGTCACCTGGCTCCAGTGCGACGCGGTAGGGCTTCATCGTCACCTCGCGGCCGACCATCATCTGGGCCAGGCTCTGTTTGGTGCAGCCCGCGATATCGCAGCTATCGACGCGCTTGCCGTCGCGCAACACCGTCACCCGGTTGCAGATGGCGAGCACCTCGTGCAGCTTGTGCGAGATAAAGATGATGGCGTGGCCATCCTTTGTCATCTGGCGCAGTGTGACGAAAAATTCATCGACCTCTTGGGGGGTGAGCACGGCCGTCGGCTCGTCGAGGATGAGCAGCGCTGCACCTCGGTAGAGTGCTTTCAGGATCTCGACGCGCTGTTTCTGGCCGACGGCAAGCTGCCAGATGTAGGCGTCGGGGTCGACGCGCAGGCCATAGACTTCGGCCAGCTCCAGGATGCGCTTTGATACGCGATCCAGATCGGTGAGCGGCCCGCGCGTCGAGGGCAGGCCCAGCGCCACGTTCTCGGCCACGGTCAAAGACTCGACCAGCATAAAGTGCTGGTGGATCATGCCGATGCCCAGGTCGATGGCATCGATCGGCGAGGCGATGCTCACCGGCTTGCCGTTGAGCCAGATTTCTCCTTCGTCCGGTGCGTACATACCGTACAGGACCTTCATCAGCGTGCTCTTGCCTGCTCCGTTCTCGCCGAGCAAGGCGTGGACCTCGCCAGCACGCACGTCGAAATCGACGCGGTAGTTGGCCAGCACCCCGGGAAAGCGCTTGGTGACCCCCTTTAGCTCCAGGTGATCGATGCGCGGTCGCCCGGACGGCACGGTGTTTCCATTATTGTCTGTCATCGCCCACTCCTGACTCGTGATGCGTGATGCGTGATGCGTGAAACGTGAATCACGCATCACGCATCACACATTGGTCATGAACTATTCGCCGATCGGAATCGTAATCGACCCGTCCTTGATGCCCTGGATTGTGTCTTCGGCCAGTTGTTTCACGTCGGCCGGCAGGTCAAAGTCAGGATTGTATTCCATGACCTGGCCCTGGTTTTCCAGGTTGATCACATAGGCCTTGCCGCCATAGACGCCCTCGGCCCTCTGGTCGATGATCTCCTTGAGCATGGGCGCCCAGTCGTAGATCAGGTTGGCCACGACGATCTCGGGGGCCAGCCGGGTCTGGCTGGCCTGTGTGCCGAACCAGAGCACGCCGTTGTCCTTGGCCTTGCCGATGGCCCCCACCACCATCTGCGCGCTGCCGGTCAGCACGTCGGCCCCGGCAGAGATGTGCGTGCTGGCTGCCTCAGAGGCCAGCGCCACGTCGGAGAAGGAGCCGATGTAGTTGACGTTTACCTGGGCGCTGGGATTGGAGGCCTTGACGCCCGCCACAAAGCCGTCGATGTACAGCTTGGCGTCGCCCGTCTCGATGGGGCCCACCACGCCGATGATGTTGTTTTGGGTCAGCTTGCCGGCCATCACGCCATTGACATAGCCGCCCTCGTGAGAGGCTGCCTCGTAGGCATAGACGTTGGTGATGCCCTCGTCTGCAAAGGTATCCACCGTCGTGCCGTGAGCAAAGGCTGTCTCGGGAAAGTCGGGGGCAATCTCTTTGAGTGAGCTGCCGTACTGCGAGCCATGGGCGATGATCAGGTGATAGCCCTGGCTGGCATAGTCGCGGATGGCTGCCGCCGCATCGTCCACGACGAACATGTTCTCCGAGTAGACCAGCTCCATCTTTTCGGGTCCGCCCATGTCTGTCTGGATCTTGATCAGGGCGTCGTACATGCTCTGGCTGAAGGCCAGATCGTTGATGGTGCTGGGCATGATCACGGCCACGCGCAGAGTCTCTTCTTCTCCGCCCCCGCCCCCGCCCCCGCAGGCGCTGACCATCAGGGCCAACAGGACAAACAGGACAACCAACCGATGTGTGTGCGACATCTTTTCCTCCTCGTAGATTAGAGATTAGAGATTAGAGATCAGAGATTAGAATCGTTTCTGTGCCTATCCTCCTTCTTGGGTCGACAGCCAATATCTATCATCCACCGCGCTCGAAGGGCTTGGTCAGTGCCGATGGCGAGCGTACCCGCTGCATGGTCAGCACCAGGGCGATGATGGTCACGATGTAGGGCGTCATCACCATCAGGTCCGACGGGATGGGCCAGTCTGGGATCAACTGGAGGCGCAATTGCAGGGCACTGACCATGCTGAACAGCAACGCACCCAACAGCACGCCCAGGGGCCGCCATCCGCCGAAATAGACCAGGGCCACGGCGATAAAACCCAGCCCGCTGGTCATGTTCTGCTGGAACACGTTCAGCGTGCCAATGGACATCGACGCGCCAGCCACGCCTGACAGGAGCCCCCCCACGGTGACCGTGATGTAGCGGACCAGCCGGACGCTCACCCCGAGCGAGTCGGCGGCTTCCGGGTTCTCACCGGCGGCACGGATCTTGAGGCCGAGCGTGGTCCTCATCAGAAGAAACTGGACCAGGGGCACCAGGGCAAAGGCGATGTAGACCAGGATATTCTGCCGAAAAAAGATCTCGCCCAGGACCGGAATGTCGCTCAGCAGCGGGATGTGGATCTTGGGAAAGCCGCTCACGGTCTCGACCGTGCCCACCAGCATCTGGAAGAGGAGCGTGCTCATGCCCAGGCCAAAGAGGTAAAAGCCGATGCCGCTGATGCCCTGCTCGGCATGTAGATCGATGCTGACATAGGCCATGGCCAGGCCCATCACGGCGCCCACTCCCGCCGCGGCCAGGATAGCCAGCCACAGGTTGCCGGTTTGCAGGGTGACATAGAACGCTACGAATGCCCCCATCAGCATCTGCCCTTCGACGCCCAGGTTCAGCACGCCGCTGCGCTGGCCGAGCGTTTCGCCGATGGCAGCAAAGAGGTAGGGTGTGGCCAGCCGGATGCCGCCAGCCAGGACACCGATCCAGAACGCGACGGTTAGGATGTCTCCCATGGTCACACCTCCGATCTTGCAGCCAGGGCTGGCTCGGGCTCGATTTGTGTCGTAGCCTGGATCTGGCGCCGGCGCTGGCGCCTGCGCCGCCAGATATCGCTGCTGACCACAAAAACGACGACCAAACCGTTCAGGGCTGTGATAAAGGCCGAGGGCACTTGCATCACTCGCTGGAGCTTGTTGGCCCCCACCAGCAATGCGCCAAAGAAGAAAGAGGCGGGGATGGTGCCGATGGGATGCAGTTGGCCGAACAACGCGGCGACGATGCCGTTAAAGCCGGCGCTGCCCGTAAAGCCTGTGGCCGAGCCGTCGGTGATCATGCGATAGTTCAGGCCATAGACCTGGATCACGCCAGCCAGCCCGGCAAAAGCCCCGCTCAACAGGAGGGCGATGACGACCTGCCGCCGTACCCTGATGCCGCCGTAGCGCGAGGCGTCTGGGTTCTGGCCCACAGCGCGGATGCGGTAACCCAACGTGGTGCGCCACAGCAGGATATAGACCAGGATGGCCAGGGCAATGGCGATGGCCGCCCCCAGGTGGAGCCGGGTCGGCACCAGGCGGGGTAGGCGAAAGGCGACGTCGAGTGGCGCAGTCTGTGGGATCTGGGAGGCCAGCTCGGCCTGGGCCGGATCGATCAGTGGGCCGCGCAGCATGTAGTTCATGACCTGGACGGCAATAGCGTTCATCATCACTGTGCTCAGGATCTCGTTGACGTTAAAGTAGGCTTTCAACGCGCCCGGGATAGCGCCCCAGAAGGCCCCGCCCACGAATCCAGCCAGCAGCCCCAGGGGGATGACCAGCCAGCCCGGCTGGCCTGTCAGGGCCAGGCCGACGACTGTGCCCAGGATGGCGCCGATGATCATCTGTCCCTCGCCGCCGATGTTGATGACGCTGGCCCGGAACGAGATGCAGATGCCCAGGCCCACCAGCAACAGGGGCACGGCCTTGGCTGCTGTTTCAGCCAGGGCGTTGCCGCTGCCAAACGCTCCTTCCATCAGCGCGCCATACGCCTCGATCGGGTTTGCGCCCAGGGCCAGGAGCATCACCGCCCCCACCGCCAGTGCCGCCAGGGTGGCAAAGACGGGCAGCAGGCCATCCATGATCTGCGAGATGTTGAATCGTTTCATCGCTCCTCCTTTGCAATCTCTTCCAGCCGCACCGGCAACTCGTACACCCTCACCCCCGTCGCCCGGTAAAGCGCGTTACAGATCGCCGGGGCGGTGGGGATGGAGGGGAGCTCGCCGATGCCTTTGGCGCCGAATGGGCCGTCGGCTGTCGGGTGCTCGACGAGGTGCACGTCCATCTCGGGCATGTCGTTGATGCCTGGTGTTTGGTAATCCTTCCAGCGCCGTGTCTGCGGGATCCCTTCCGCCAGCACGTATTCTTCTGTCAGCGCCGTGCCGATGCCCATGACGATGCCCCCCTCGATCTGGCCGCGGAAGGCCTGTGGATTGAGCGCCCTGCCCCCATCGGTGGCCGCGACCACGCGCAGCACCTGCACCTTTCCACTCTCCAGATCGACGGCTACCTGGGCCGCCTGGGCACCATAACCAAAGGCAAAGTGCATTTTGCCCCCCGTGCCGAGCGGCTGGGTGGTGGGCGCTGCGTAACGGTAAGTGAGGCGCGCTGCCTGGCCCTCGGCTTTGAGCCACTCGACGGCGCGAGAGAGGGGCGCGGCGTGCTCGCCGGCCCGCATCTCTCCCTCTTTGAACCGGATCGTGTCTGGCGGCAGGTCCCACTGCTCGGCGGCGACGCGCGCCAGCCGCTCGCGCAGCGTGATGGCGGCGTGGCGGGCGGCGTTGCCGGTGACGTAGGTCTGGCGGCTGGCCGTCGTCGGCCCGCCGTCGGGCGCCAGGTCGGTGTCCGACAGGAGGACGCGCACGCGCTCGATCGGCAGCCCCAGCTCTTCCGCCGCACACTGGGCGACGATGGTGGTCAGCCCCTGTCCCAGGTCGGCGGAGCTGGCGCGCACCTCGACGTCGATGCCGGTTTCGCTTCCATCCGGGTAGAGCTCGATCTCGGCAGCCGCCGCGTCGTCGGCGCCGCCGCCGAGGCCGGTGTTTTTGTAGGCGCAGGCCAGACCCCATCCGATTTTCGATTTTCGATTTTCGATTTGCGATTGCGGGACGTCGCCCAGCTCGGCGACGCGACGCTCGACCCAGTCGATGCAGTCGAGCAGGCCGGCGGACTCGGTGAGGAGCTGGCCCGTGGCGGTGGTGGAGCCGACGCGCAGGGCGTTCTTGCGGCGCAGCGCAAAGGGGTCAATGCCCAACTCTTCGGCCAGGATGTCCATGTTCGACTCGACGGCAAAGGCCGACTGGGTGACGCCAAAGCCGCGGAAGGCGCCGGCGGGCGGGTTATTGGTGTACATGGCGTAACAGTCGATTTTGGCGTGGGGCACCTCGTAGGGGCCGGTGGCGTGGGTGGTGGCGCGCGTCAGGACTTTGGTCGACAGGCTGGCGTAGGCGCCCGCGTCACCCACCAGCTCAGCCTCGACAGCGGTCAACGTGCCGTCCCGTTTCGCGCCGGTCTTGATCCGGATCACCGTGGCGTGGCGCTTGGGGTGGGCGAGGAGTGACTCGGCGCGGTCGTAGAGGATCTTGACCGGCCGGCCGGTGGCCTGGGCCAGCAGCGCGGCGTGGATCTGGCCCATGATGTCCTCTTTGCCGCCAAATCCACCGCCGATGAGGGTGCCGACGATACGCACCTGGTCGTCGGGCAGCCCAAGCGCGGCGGCAGTCTGCGCGCGGTCGGCGTAGGGGATCTGCGACCCGACATAGACGGTCACCTTTGGATGAGCGTCATCGTAACCCGCGGGCACGCCGATGCTGCACTCGGGCTCCATGAAAAAGTGATCATAGGCGGGGGTGCGGTACTCGCGCTCGACCACAATGTCCGCTTGGGCAAATCCCTGTTCCACGTCACCGTGGCGGACTTTGATGTGCTCCAACAGGTTGCCCTCGCCGTGATCCGCGCCGGGCGCGCGCACGTCGTGCACGTGGGCGGCGTGGGACGCGCGCGCCTCCTCGGCGCTCGCCACCGTCGGCAGCGGCTCATAGGCGACGTCGATCAGGTCGAGGGCCTGGCGCGCGATCTCGGGCGTGTCGGCAGCGACGACGGCGACGGCGTCGCCCAGGTAGCGCACCTTGTCGTCGCACAGCACCGGCCAATCGTGGTACACCAGTCCGTGGCGGTTGCGACCCGGCACGTCCACGTGGGTCAACACGGCGTGGACGCCGGGCAGTGCTTTGGCCTGGCTCGTGTCGATCGACACGAGGCGCGCGTGTGGGTAGGCGGCACGCAGCGTGGCGCCGTGGAGCATGCCCGGGAAGGTATAATCATCGGTGAATCTGGCTGCGCCCGTCACCTTGTCCACCGCGTCGGGCCGTGGGTAGGAGTGGCCGATGACGCGCAGCGGCACCATCGTCTCGATCGCGACGGGCGGCAGCGGCTGGCCGGTGCGGTACTCGTGCACCGCCGATTGCACGGCGCGCAGGATGCTGGCATAGCCGGTGCAGCGGCAGGCATTGCGCCCCAACGCCTTTTTGACGTCGGCTTTGGTGGGCTCCTCACCCGAGTCGACCATCTTTTGCCACACGGCGGCGGCGGCCATCAACAGGCCGGGCGTGCAGAATCCACACTGGACGGCACCGTGGTCGATGAAGGCGCGCTGCAAGGGGTGCAGCTCGCCCGGCTTGCTCCAGGTGTCCGCCAGCCCTTCGACGGTCAACACCTCTTTGCCCGCGGCCCGGTGGGCAGGCCAGGTACACGAGCGGACGGCGCGCCCGTTGAGCAGCACGGTGCATGAGCCGCACAGTCCATCGCTGCACCCGATCTTGGTGCCGGTCAGTCCGAGTTCGTAGCGCAGCACGTCCGACAGCTTGGTGTCGGGCGTGATCTCGACCTCGCGCTCGACGCCGTTAACGGTTAGCTTGATTTTTGTTGTTTCTTCGGTCATATACACCCTCCATATCTGTCACTGTCATTGCGAGTTATCCATGGCGCCTGCGCCACTCAGCCCACAAGAACCTGTCATTGCGAGCGAAGTGAAGCAATCCCCACCTACCGACATGACAGTTTCCTAGTAGGGCGCAGTCGTTCGCGCCCGAAGCAATCTCCAACTTGATCATAGGTGGGGGTTGCTTCGCTCGCTGCGCTCGCTCGCAACGACAGTTTCTCAAGTGGTCGAAGCCCCGTCTCGGGGCGCCTGGGTTGTGCCGGCTCTTTCAAAGATGCATGCGCAGTCGCAGACCGCCCCGAGACGGGGCTCCAAGCTGAGAGTGTTTCTGCCTTCCGCGCCTCGATCAGATACTTTTTCGCCGCAAACATCAACCTCTCGCCCTGCTCCAACCGCTCGTGCAAGGCCAATAGGGACTCCAGGTGCGTATCGACGGAAAATCCCGGCACCAGCCACGGGATCGCCTTCAGGTAGTAGACGATCGCCCCGACGTCGGTAAATGTCAGCTTGCCCGACCAGTCGCGGCAG
>JAFGIA010000091.1 GCA_016929795.1 Anaerolineae bacterium | reverse complement strand
TTCCCGCCGCCCGTTTTCTGGGGTCTCGATCTCTCATCCCGAGAACGCTCTCGGGAACGCTTTCGGAACGCCCCATTTTGTATAATACCCATCGTAACAACTGGGATGAATTTCACACGAAAAGGAGCGCGAGATGTTGTACCTGGACGAACGCAGTGCAGAAGTGTATGCGGATATGCGGGCCGACCTCGAAGCGGAGCGTGTGGGGCACCGGGTGCCGGTGTACCGGCCGGCACCGGGCAAGCTGGCAGCCCGGTTTCAGCAGTTGCGAGGCACCACCCGCCGCCTGGCAGTGGGCCTGCGCTGCCGGGTGTTGGAGTGGTACGCGCGTGCTGCGCGGCCGCAGGAGCAGTGTTGCTGATGGCACGCTGCACAACTGACATCCCGAGCGGGCATCGGACCCGCCGCGCCTGGCGGATCGGATGCCCGCTCACACACCCCCTCGATACTCAATTTTAACACCATATTAATCATCAAAAGTTTGACAGCACGGCGCAAATAGAATATACTGTGCGTGACGCCCGGGCGTTGCCGCTTCGTCGCCACGATACGAGATGCCGACAGGGGTATTGCATGGCAGGGACTCTGCATATTCATCTATTGGACAATTTCCGCCTGCTGCACGACGATGTGCCGTTGACCGGGTTCGATTCCCTGCGCCTCCAGTCGTTTCTGGCTTACCTGCTGCTTCACCGTACTACACCGCAGTCGAGATCGCACATCTCTTTCCTCTTCTGGCCCGACTCGACCGAGTCGCAGGCACGCACCAACCTGCGCAAGCAGCTCTATCACCTCAGGCAGGCGCTGCCCGACGCCGACTATTTTCTCCACGCCGACGCGAGCACGATCCATTGGCAAGCGAAGGATCGTTTTACACTTGACGTGGGAGAGCTCGAGTGTGCGCTCGACGAAGCGGAACAGGCAAAGCGAGAAGGGGATGCCGCTGTGCAGCGCGCGGCGCTCGACCGCGCCGTATCGCTCTATGCCGGCGACCTCCTTCTGGATTGCTACGACGACTGGGTGCTGTCAGAAAGAGAGCGGCTGCGCGTGCGTATTGTGCCGGCGATTGAGGCGCTGGCACAATTGCTCGAAGAGGAGCGCGCCTACGAGCAAGCAACCCGCCACGTGCAGCACCTGCTCCGCCTCGACCCGCTCCACGAGCCGGCCTACCGCCGGCTGATGCGCCTCTTCTCGCTCCAGGGAAATCACGCGAGTGCCATCCGTGCTTATCAAACATGTGCCATCACCCTCGAGGAGGAGCTGGGAGTGGCACCGAGCGCGGCCACCGAGCAGCTCTACCATGATCTGCTGGAGTTGGACGCGCCAGATTTCAGGCCGGCAGCAGGCGCCAAGGTGCGGGAAGAGTCTCTCTCGCCGTGGCCCCTCGTGGGCCGCGAAGCCGTGTGGGCACAGCTCCAGGCGGCGTGGGCAAAGCGTCCCTCACCCCCCCGACGCCTGGCTCTACTTGGGGGTGAGGCAGGGATTGGCAAAACGCGGCTTGCGGAAGAGTTTGCGGCGTCGGCCAGGCGACAGGGAATCCCGGTCGCGATGGCACGCTGCTACCCCGGGGGGCAAAGCCTGGCCTACACACCCGTGACGGATTGGCTGCGCAGCGCCGCGCTCGAGCGGTCGCTTCACTCCCTCGATCCCTTGTGGCTCACCGAGATATCGCGCGTGCTGCCCGAAATCCTCGTCGAGCGTCCCGACCTCACGCGCCCCCAGCCGATGACCGAGCCGTGGCAGCGCCAGCATCTGTTCGAGGCGATGGCTCTGCCCTTCGAACAGCAGCCGCTGCTCCTCTTGATCGACGACATCCACTGGGCCGACCGCGAAACGATCGAATGGCTTTCCTACCTGATGCACCGCCCGTCGCGCGACGAGCACGCACCCTCGTTGCTCGTCGTCGCCACGGCCCGGGCCGAAGATCTGCCACACCGGCAGCGCCTCCAGGCGCTCGTCGACGATCTGCGCCACAGCTACCAGCTTTCCGAGATCGAGCTCAGCCCCCTCACGCGTGACGAATCCCTCACCCTTGCAAGAGCGGTCGCAGGCGGCCACATTTCCCCCGCGCTGGCTGCTGTGCTCTATGAAGAGACAGAGGGAAACCCGCTCTTTGTGGTGGAAACGGTGCGCGCAGCACTCGCCGGTGCATGGGACGGCGCACGAAACGCGCCCCTGCCGGGCGAGAGCACACCACGGTCTGACACACGGGCACGCCTGCCCGCAGCCGTGCACAGCGCGATCCTGTCGCGCCTCGCCCACCTTTCCCCCGAGGCGCAAGAGCTTGCCGGGGTGGCCGCCATCCTCGGCCGGCAGTTTTCGTTCGACGTACTCCTGCACGCCGCCGCCGGCACGGGCGACCTCACGTGCGAGGATGTGCTGGTGCGTGCGCTCGACGAGCTGTGGCGCCGCCACATCGTGCGCCAGTCGGGCGCCACGGCCTATGACTTTAGCCACGACAAGATTCGCCAGGTCGTCTATGACGACCTCAGCCCGGTGCGCAGGCGCCATCTCCACCGCCGCGTCGCCGCCGCGCTGTCACAGGCGGACACGCATGACGTGGACACGTTGAGCGGTCAGATTGCCACGCATTTTGAGCTGGGCGGCATGGAACGAGAGGCGATCGACTACTACCGCCGCGCCGCCGCCGTGGCGCGGCGTATCTATGCCAATGAAGAAGCCGTCGATATCTATCGCCATCTCCTCGACTCGGATCTGTCGACCACGATCGACGACGACGACATGTGCGCCATCATGTGCGACCTGGGAGGTGTGTGGCAGCTAACCGGCGATTGGGCAGCGGCAGAGGCGATCTACCGGCAGGCGCTGGCGATTGCCGAGGACGCGGCGACTGCCGGGAACGCAGGCAGCCGCGAGATGGTCGCGCGCTGTCACTTCTCGCTCGGAAACCTTGTGCGCCAGCAGGGTGCCTACGACGAGGCGCTCCAATGGCTGTCGCTGGCATGTGAGGGGTTCGAGGCGGTTGGCGACAGGCACGGCCTGGTGCGCGCCTTGTGGGCTATCGGCGAGGTGCATTGGTACAAGGGCGACCATGGCGGTGCACTGCAGGCACTCGAGCGCCAGATGGAGCTCGCCGGCGAGTTGGACGATTACCGCGCGATGTCTGACGCCGCGGGTACGATGGGCATCGTCTACTGGAGCCTGGGCGAGATCGAGCGATCGCGCCACTTTTGCCGGCGGTCGATCGAGATTGCGGAGGGCATTGACCATTGGTGGGGCGTGGGGCGCGCGCTCATCACGATTGGCAATACCTATCACAGTGAGGGAGACATCTCTGCCGCCTTTACAGCCTATGAGCAGGCATTCGAAGTCGCGAGCCAGATCGGCGACAAGCAGTGCAAGTCGTGGGCCGTCGCGAACATCGGAGAATTGTACCGTGCCGCCGGGCAGCATCGCGCCGCGCTCGCCCACTACCGGCACACCCTCCAGGTCGCGCTCGAGATCGGCGAGACGTGGTCGGTGAGCATCGCTCTGCAAAGTATGGCGGCAGCGAGTGACGAACTGAGAGACACAGCGCGTGCCGAGGACCTTTTCCACAAGGCGATCGCACTCGGGCGCGCCCTCGACGCGAACTATCTCGGCACTTATCTTCTCAGCCTTGCCCTCTTCTACGACAGGCACGACAGGCTCGACCAGGCTCGCCACTACAACGACGAGGTCCTGAGCCTGGCAGGCGAGCCGGAAAGAGAGCACATGGCAGGAGAGGATATCGGGTTCCGGTCCCGGCTGCTCGACGTCAGGCTGCGCCACCGGATTGGCGAGATCGACGTCACCGCCGCAGGCGACGAGCTGGAGTGCTTGCTGTCTCAGTCCGAGGACGATGCCCAGCGCGCGCTCATTCACTACGAGATGTGGCAGCTCGACCCGTCGGACGGTGCCCGCCGTGATAGAGCGGCCCGTCTCTACCGCACACTCCCTTCCAACCTGTTGCGCGACGAGATCCGCCGCTGTTATGCCGACGTCACCGGCGAGATTCCGCCTCCCCTGCCCGCTCCGCCCGATCCTGTGCAGCCTTTGTTTGAAGCAGATGGCGACGCCGACGCCTGGCTGGCCCAGGTGGAGGCACTGATTGCTGACCTCCAGGCCCGATCATAACTCTGCCCAGAATGTAGCGCAAAACGCCGAGAGGAACGTTCTCGGAACGCAATATATGTTATACTGGTCACGTTAATAGTCGTGGTCACGTTTGGCAACGTGACCCAACTCAGAAAGGGAGGAATAACGTGAACGGGAATATGTACCTGTTGTCGAAAGAGGCACAACTCAAGAGAGAAGCCAGCATGGCCGAAGCCGACCGCTGGCGGCAGGCGCATCCAGGCTACAGGCGCCGGCGCCGGCAACTGCCCCAGCTCGGACCATTGTTTGCCCGAATCGCCGTGCGAGTGCACGTCCTCCTGG
>JAFGIA010000090.1 GCA_016929795.1 Anaerolineae bacterium | reverse complement strand
GTGGGGCAAGTGGCGCGTCTTTTCCGCCTCGTTGCTCGCCTCGGCGCTCGTCCTGCCGACCTTGATGCTCGTTGGCGACTGGCTGCCCATCCCATTAAAGACGCAGGGCATCGCCTGGGTCACGCTCCAGGCGGTCGCCCTGTCAGGCGTCATCGTCCTGCCACGCGCCTTTGGAGCCGAGATCGTCGACCTGGACGAAAAACTGACCGGGCTGCGCCGCGAGGGCACCTATTATGCCATGTGGGGCGTGCTCGATCAGGTCGTTAACGGTGTGATCGCCGCGGCACTGCCGCTCCTCTTGCTCGTCGGACGCAGCCAGCTAGATCCGCACGGGCCGCTCGGCGTGCGCCTGGTGGGCCTGCTCGGCGGAGGTCTTTTGTTTGTCGGCTTTTTGATCTTTGCCCGCTACCCTCTCAGGGAAAGCGCGCGCGTGAGCAGCTAGATGATGCACGTCATCCCCATCGAGGAGGTAGCCGCGCTGGAACGCGCCAACTACCTGGCACTCCAACCATGGGCGCAGTCGCTGCCCGGTAGCACGGTGACTGTGCGCGACGAAGTGATTACGACGCGGGCGGCGCTCTTCCCCACCCCCGACTTGAATCACGCCTGCCTGCTGTGCTCGACTCCGGCAGAGGTAGAGCGGCTCATCGACGAGGTCGTGGCACCTTTCAAGCGGCGCCGGCGCAAGGTGCACGTCTTTGTTTCTCCGGCGTGTACTCCGGCTGACGTCCGCGAGCGCCTGCTCGCCAGGGGATTCGAGGAGGAAGACGACGAAGAGCCGTGGCTCAGGTTCGACTTGAGGGGGTGGCTGCCGCCGCCTGTCGGATCCGATGCCGTCCGAGTGGTCAGGGCCAGGCCGGCGGATGCGCGCATTTTTACGCGTGTCTACCTCGCCTCCTTCGGCATGACCGCAGCCCTCGCGCCGCTCTTGGCGCCTGTAATCAAAAAGATGATGCGCGTGCCGAGCACCCACTACGGCCTGGCGTGGGTCGACGGGCAGCCGGCAGGCGTCTGTGTCTGGCACAGCCATGGCGACATCGCTGCTCTGGGGGGGATGGGCGTCCTGCGATCGTTTCGCGGCAGCCGGGTGGCCACGACGCTGGGCATGCAGGTGATGCTCGACGCCCAGGCAGAGGGCAAGACGACGATCATCGCACAAATGGTCGATCCTGGCTTTGAGGGTTTTGTATCGCAATATGGCTTTGAACGAGTATTCACACGCACCCACTACGTCCTGCCTCGTTAGAGCAACCGACCTGACCAGGACGTATCAAACGGGAAACATTCTGTTTCACGCGCTGCGCGGCGTGAGCATCGAGATCCCGCGCGGTGATTTTTGCTGCATCATGGGACATTCCGGCAGCGGCAAGTCGACGCTCCTCCACCTGGTGGGTGGCCTGGATCAGCCAACGGCCGGGTCGGTGGAGGTGGGCGATTACACATTGAACGGCATGAACCAGACCGCGCTGGCCAGGTTCCGCCGCACCCACGTCGGGTTCGTCTTCCAATTCTTCAACCTGGTCGAAAATCTTACCGTCCGCGACAACGTCGAGCTGCCGGCGCTGCTCGCGGGCAAGGGGCCGAAAAAAGAGGTACGCGCGCGATCGAGGGCGCTGCTCGACAGGCTGGGGATCGGGGATCAGTCAGACAAGCATCCTTGGGAGCTGTCGGGCGGGCAGCAGCAGCGGGTGGCGATCGCCCGCGCGCTCATCAACGAGCCCACCCTGCTCCTGGCCGACGAGCCGACGGGCAACCTGGACAGCACCAGCGGGCAGGGCGTGCTCGATATTTTGAGCGAGTGTCACGAGTTGGGGCAGACAGTCCTGATGGTGACGCACGACCCACTCGCCGCGGCGCGGGCGAGCGAGATCCTGTTCATTCACGACGGGCAGATTGTCGATCGGATGCCGGGGGGAGATGCGGTCGAGATCGCACACTGCCTCGCGGCAATCCAATAGGCAGGCGAAACCGGTGAGCGCAGTTCTGATCAAGATCAAGGCCGACCTCGTCAGCCGGCCGCTGATTTCGGCCTTGATCCTGGTGACGATCATTGCGTCGAGCGCCCTTCTTACCCTGGCGCTCGCCACGATCTTGAACATTACAGGGCCGTACGACCGGACGTTCAAAGAGCTGAACGCCGCTCACGTCTGGCTCTATCTGAACCGGGCGGTCGTCGACGTGGACGAGTTGATCGAGATCCAGTTGCTGCCCGGGATCGCCGAGAGAAGCGAGCTGCAGCATTACGCTGTCGCACGCGCACGGATTGGCGACGAGCGCACGTGGGTCACGGTGCGCGACATCGCGGCGCCCCCACCTGCCGTGAATCGGGTGATGGTGGAAGAGGGGCGCTACCTGGACGCACAGGGGGAGGCACTCGCCAACAGCATCCTGAAGGAAACACACAGGCTTGCCGCAGGCGATACGATCGAGATCACGCGTGAGGACGGCAGTCGGATGGCACTGCCGGTCGCCGGCCTCGTCTACGATGCCACCTGGGACTGGTACGCGAGCACCCAGCCGACCCCCTTGTTCGTAAGCCAGGACACACTGTATGCCCTGTTTCCGAACGACGCGCTGTGGGGATGGGCACTGGGTGTGCGGCTGCACGATCCAGAC
>JAFGIA010000089.1 GCA_016929795.1 Anaerolineae bacterium | reverse complement strand
GCCTGGCTGCTGGGCCAGAACCCGGCGGTCGGCGGGCCGAACGCCCGCTTTGAGCGCGAGGCGCTGGAACAGCTCGATTGGCTGGTGATCCAGGAGATTTTCCAGACCGAGACGGTGGCCTTCTGGCAGGAGCCTGGTAAGGATCCAGCGAGCATCAAGACGGAGGTCTTTGTGCTGCCGGCAGCCGACGCGATGGAAAAAGAGGGGAGCATCGTCACGAGCGGGCGCCTGATCCAGTGGCGCCCGAAGGTGGCCGAGGCGCCCGGCGAGGCACTGCCAGATCACGACATCCTCAACCTCGTCGCGCTCAAGCTCAAAGATCTGTACGCGGCAGAGCCCGGTCCCTTTGCCGACCCGATCCTGCACCTGACGTGGGATTACGGCGACGGGCCGAGCCACCCGATCGTCGGCAACCTGGTGGACATCGCCAAGGTCGCGCGCGAGATCAACGGCTACGTCGTCGAGGACGTCCTCGACGAGAACGGAGCCGTGATCCTCAAGCAGGGCGACTTGCTCGACACCTTTGGCAAGCTGCGCGACGACGGTGCAACGGCGTGCGGCAACTGGCTCTACGTCGGCTACTGGTACCCGATGTCCGACGGAGAGGGGAACATCCTGCCCGCAACCAAGCGCCGTGGCCAGAAGGACCCGGGCGGCCTGGGGACCTATCCCTACTGGGCCTACTCGTGGCCCGTCAACCGCCGCATCATTTACAACCGCTGCTCTGCCGACAGCAAAGGCGATCCATGGCCAGGCGGGAAGGACCTGATCTGGTGGGACGCCGCCCAGGGCAAGTGGACGGGCTACGATGTACCCGACTTTGCCGCCACGAAGGCACCCGGCGATCCGGGGTTCAATGATCCGTTCATCATGAAAACCGATGGCAAGGGATGGCTCTTCGGGGCACTCAACGAGGGCCCCTTCCCGACCCATTATGAGCCTGTCGAATCGCCCACCATCAACGCGCTCTACCCGGCGCAGCAGGTGAACCCGGTCATCAAGATCTGGCGAACGAACGAGGGCCAGGACGTCGGCGATAGCATCGCGGATCCAGCCGAGTTCCCGATCGTCGCGACGACCTATCGGGTGGTAGAGCACTGGCAGGCCGGCGGCATGTCGCGCTGGCTCGAATGGCTGGTCGAAACACAGCCCGAGATGTTTGTCGAGATGAGCGAAGAGCTCGCGAACGAAAAAGGCATCCGGAACGGCGAGAAGGTGAAGGTACGCTCGGCGCGCGGCCAGATCGAGGCCGTGGCCATTGTCACCAAGCGCTTCAGACCATTCATGGTGAACGGAAAAACCGTGCACCAGATCGGCATGCCGTGGCACTTTGGCTGGGGCGGAGGTAGCGACGCGCCGGCGCTGGCAGTGGGTGCTACCGCCAACGATCTCACACCCCACGTCGGCGACGGCAATACCACCATTCCAGAATACAAGGCGTTCCTCGTGAACGTGGAAAAGGCGTAGGGGGACAACATGGCAAATAGACTGGCAATGTTCATCGACACGTCCAAGTGCATGGCTTGCCGCGGCTGCCAGGTAGCTTGCAAGCAGTGGAACGACAACCGCGGCTACGTCCCTGGTGTGCGCGAGACGACGAACCGAGGCAGTTACGAGAACCCCCTTTCGCTTGATCCCGAAACGTGGACGCGTATCCGGTTCATCGAGCATGAGGACGGCGAGGAGCTGCAGTGGCTCTTTTTAAAAGATGGCTGCATGCACTGTGGCGACCCCGCGTGCGTTGCCGTGTGCCCCACGGCGGCGCTTAAGCAAGATCCCGAGACTGGACTCGTCACTTTCGAGCGCGAGCTGTGCAATGGCTGCGGCTACTGCGCCCAGTTCTGCCCGTACCACGTGCCGCAGCTCGAGGTAGCCAACCCACTGACGGGCGAGGCCAAAAGCTCCAAGTGCACCTTCTGCCAGGACCGCACCCTGAACGGGATGAAGCCGGCGTGCGTCAAGACGTGCCCGGCGGGCGCCCTCGACTGGGGCGTGCGCGACGATATGGTCGCCAAGGCCGAGGCCCGGGTGCGTGAGCTGAAGGAAGAGCGCGGCATGCCCAGGGCAAACGTCTATGGCGACACGCAGCTCGGTGGCCTCGGGCGCATCTATGTGCTCAAGGCCGCTCCAGAGGTGTACGGCCTCGACCCGGATCCCGCCTACCCGGTCACAGAGACGGTGTGGCAAAAGTTCTTGCAGCCGCTCGGGCAGGTAGTGTTTGGCGCGACTGTCGTCGGTGCCATCACCGCCTTCTTTGTCGCGCGGCGTAACGTGCATATGGAGGAGGTAGAATGAGCGTCAGGTTGAGAGGGACAGATGCAGGGATTCAGATCCGGTGGATCCCCAAGTACACAACCCTGGAGCGCTTTCTGCACTGGGTGCACACGGCGACGTTCATTCCGCTGGCCCTGACCGGCTTTGTGCTCTTTGCTCCCTTCCTGGAGCCACTGGCACAGGGCGGCTCAGGCTACCACATCCGCCTCATCCACCGCATCGCCGCGATCTTTTTCGGCGGCGTGCCGATCATCTATACCATCCTGCAGCCGCGGCGCATGCTGCTCAACCTGCGCGAGTTCCTGACCTTTAGCAAGTACGACCTGCTCTGG
>JAFGIA010000088.1 GCA_016929795.1 Anaerolineae bacterium | reverse complement strand
CAGGGCGGCACGCACGTCCTCACGGCGTCCCTCGGCAAGCTCGACGAGCACGAGGCGCGACAGGGTGCCGGCTGTGAGAGTAAAGAGGATCCAGACAGCGATGCCGCCCACGAGCCCGGTTGCAATTGCGAGAGCCTCGCTCACCTCGGCTGCCTGGCTCATGACCCACACAAAGAAAGCGGCGACGATCATCGACAGGAGCAGGCCGGCAAAGGCGACGCCCAGCTTGCGCAGGTCGAGGGCGACGTCGAATGCACGGAAAAAGAGGTCGAATCCGGCACCACGCCCGGCCTGCTCGCTGCCCGGGCGTCCGAACGCGGGCGAGGCATACGCGGTGGGGGCGAATGGCTGGCCTGGCTCGATGGTGGCGGTGAGGTCGGGGCCAAAGCGCAGCGCCATGCCAGGCTGCACCGCGACAGGCTGTCCAGGTGGAAGCCGGTGATTCTCGAGAAAGGTACCATTGGTGCTTCCCAGGTCGACGACCACGCACTCCTGCCCGTTCCACCGCAGTTCGGCGTGCTGCCTCGACATCGAGGCGTCGTCGAGGGGGATCGTGCTATCCATCGACCGGCCTACAACGTTGGTACCCATCTTGAGGGGAAAACGCCTGCCGTCCGTTGTCACAAGCTCCATAATGACCTTCCTTCTCGTTTCTCTCTTCGGTGTGGCTACGTGGTCTGTTTCAGCGCAGCACGCAACTCGCGTGCTGTCGCGAATCGTCGATTCGGATCGGGCCGCAGGCATTTGAGCACCACGTACTCGAGCCTGGGACTGACTGCCCGATTGAGGGCACTCGGAGGCGCCGGTGCCTCCAGGCCAAATGCTGGCGGCAGGCGGCCGGTCAACATCTCGTACATGCACACTCCGAGGGAATAGATGTCACTCTGAGGCACCGCCGAGCCCTTAAAGTGTTCGTAGGCCATGTAGGACGGGGTGCCGATGCGGGTGTGCGCGACCTGCTGCTCTCCCAGGATGGCGACCACGCCGAAATCGGCTACCTTGGCCCATCCTTTTTCGTCCAGCAGAATGTTGCCGGGCTTGATGTCGCGGTGGATGACACCATTCGTGTGCGCATAGTCGAGCGCCTTGCCGACCTGCAGGGCGATACTCACGACGTGTTTGGGCTTGAACTGGCCCCGGCGCTTTAGCGCACGGTCGAGACTCTGGCCCTGGATCAGCTCCATGACGAGAAAGTAGAATCCCTGGTCTGTGCCTGCGTCGTAGACGCTGACAATGTTTGCGTGGGAAAGCCGTGCCAGAATGTGTCCCTCGCGCTGAAAGCGCGTGACAAAGTCAGGGGTGCGTGTGAGCTGGGGCGCGAGGACTTTGAGCGCGACCTGGCGCTGCAAGGTGTCGTGCCACGCGCGATACACGACCGCCATGCCGCCGTGCCCGAGCTCCTCCCGGATCAGATACTTGTCGAGTGTCATGCCTGGAGTGGGATAATCGCGTGGCGGCGTGTGCCTGTGTGGGGTATTGTACTGGTGCCCCGCCTCGCGCGTCCGGCGCTCGCCGGTCCGCGTTTTCTGCTCGTGCGACCTGTGCGACGTGCGAGTATGTGGTGGAGCAGGCTCGGGCCTCGCGCTGCCGGCTGCGGCGCCTCGCATGAGCGTCCAGGTGAGTGTGCCACCTGCCACCATGGCAACTGCCACCAGGCCCAAGATCGCACTGTAGAGCATCAGGTCGCCGCGGTCCGGGGTAGGCGTGGCTGTGGCCGGTGGGCGTGACGTGGGAGCCGCGGTGGGTGGGTGGGCCGTGGGAGGAGGGACGGTGGTGGGCGCCCGTGTTCTGCGCGGGGCTGTGGTCGCCGTTGGGGCTACGACGGTGATGGCAGGCGTGACAGTCGGCGGTGGGACGGTTGGGACCCGGATCACCCGGGCGGCCTCCAGTGTAACCCAATACTCCAGGTCCGTATCGTCGTCGGTCAGGCGCTGAAAGTACCAACTGATGCGATTCGTCGTGTCCTGGACCGTGTGCACGCGATCTGTTTGCACATCGCTGTAGGCCACGACCTCGCCGGGCGTGATGATCCGGTAGAGCATCGGATCGCTGTCTGCCAATCCCCAGAGGTTGAACGGCCTGATGCGGGTTTGGACGCGATACGTCTTTTTGTCGCTCGTTTCCTGGTAGGAACCGTCGATAGACAGGCTCACCGTGTCGCCGAGCCAGCACGAGATCTGGCCCGGCACCTCGCTGAACGTTTCAAAGTTCATGATGATCTGGTAGCCTGTATATTTGCCATCGCTGTAGGGCAGCGACTCGGCTCCGCACGATTCTGCCTTGGCACGAGACTCTTCGATTGCCTCCTGTTGATCGGCGGCAGATTCTGGATCCTGGTCCACCAGCCTGACCAGGACAAAGATATTGCGCCCACTCCCGTCGTCACGCACCTCGGTGGTCACCTGCTTGACACCACAACCCAGAATGAACCAGGCCGACGCGATGGCGGCGAGGAACAAGACCTTGCCCAGGCGGTCAAATCGCCCGCTCATGCCACGCCCTCTGCGCGCCGCCGCCGCGCCGCCCACGTCCTCCACGTGAGCACAATGATCGCGGCGACGAGAAGGATGGCATCGGCCGCGAACGACAGCGACCGCGCTGCGGTGTCATAGTCGCCGCGCAGTGGGCCGATGGCCAGGCGGCTGGCTGCATAGAGCAGCAGGTAGGTTAGCATGACGAACCCAGGGAACGGCTTGCGCTCCCTGGTTGCCCACAGCAGGGCAAAAAGGCCAATGCCGACAGCGCTGTACAGCACCTGAGTCGGATAGCGCACGGCCCAGTAGCCATCAGCCCCCGGTAGGTAGATGCCAAGGCCGGCAGACGTTTCCTGGCCGTAGCAGCAGCCATTGAGCAGGCATCCTATGCGCATGATCCCTTCGGCGAGTGCTGCCGGCGGCGCCAGTGAGTCGAACAGGTCCGTGGCGCGAACGTGCGCAAGGTGGCTGTAGACGCAGGTCCAGATCAGCAGGGCGCCGATGGCGCCACCCGCCGCCTCGCCACCGCCCTGCCAGAGAAGGATCGAGGCGCCGGAGCTGGCCGTGCCGTGCAGCATCACAAAGGCAATGCGGGCGCCGGTGAGTGCGCTCAAGATGGCGCCTCCACAAAAACCATAGACTGCTTCTCGCCGCAAGCCCGCCTGTTGCCAGCTCGCGCGCAGCACCACGACGCCCGCGATCATTCCTGCGATCAAGAGCACGCTGTACGCACGCACCGGCGTGTCGCCGATGTAGCACAGGACGGGTCGCATCACGCACGCCTGTGACTAAAAGATCTGCGTGAACATAAAGTCGGCCTCGCCAAAACGCACCTGGTCGCCATTGTGGAGCTTGCGCGGCTCCAGCACCTTCTCGTCATTCACAAAGGTCCCATTCGAGCTGCCGACGTCAAAGATCAGGTAGCTGTCTCCATCTATTTTGATCCACGCGTGGTGGCGGGAGATGGTCGGATGGTCGAGCACGATCTGGTTGCTTCGCCCGCGGCCGACGTTCGTCGTGCTCGTCAGGTCATACTTGAGCTCGGGCCGTTTCTTGTCGACGAGCATCGCCACGTGCTGCGGCTTTTTCTGGATGAGCATCGTGTTGCCGGCAGCCGGGATGGCCGGCCCCGGCTGCACCTGGAGCGGCGTGCTGACGGGAGCACCGCCCCACTCTGT
>JAFGIA010000087.1 GCA_016929795.1 Anaerolineae bacterium | reverse complement strand
GTTCATTGTTGCCTCCGGTCTGGTCGATCGAACGCCAGACTACCATAGGAGACAACATATCAAAACTTTTGTGGTCAGGTACTAGTATGCCGATTTCTGCTTCTTTGTCGTCGGGCTCTGGGAACGACCGGCCATATTCCTCGACGATGAACGCCGGCATACGCACCTGCCCTGCCTTGGGCAGCCACGTATGGAACAGATAATCCAGGCTGAGATGCAGGGTATCCCTCGCGCCCTTGTGCACAAAGCGGGTGTGAGCGGGCAAGGAGAGGGTTTTGTGCGCGAGGGCGCCGCGCAGCGGGGTGACATCGTCCATTTCCACGGCGGCCATGTAGAGGGCGCCTCGCGTTTCCCATCGGCTCGGGTAGTAGATCATGCCGTAGCATGTGCCGTGGTCGTGCCCTGCCTGATCGTGGAGCAGATCCCACAGGTCGGCCACGGCGCCCGAGTCATCCTTCAGCAGCGTCGAGATGCCTGCCACGTGCAGCACTCTCTCCACGCCGTGCACAGGCCGCAAATAGTCACCACGGGCAATCTGAGCCAGGTGGGCGGGCGTCAAGCGGGGCATGAGGTAGCGCGGGTCCAGGGTGCCCTGGCGGCGCAGGTCACCGGGCAGCAGGCCCAGCAAACGCTTGAATGCGCGGGAAAAGGTTTCGGGATTGTTGAACTGATAGTCGAGCGCGATGTCGAGGATGCGCCGGGGGGTGGTCATCACTTCTCTGGCGGCTTGGGCCAGGCGGCGGCGCATCAGGTAATCGTAGGGCGTGTGATGAGTGGCTGCGTTAAAGGTGCGGCAAAAGTGATACAGCGAATAGCCCGCAGCGCACGCCATGTTGGCCACGCCGATCTCGGACGTGAGCTGCTCCTCAACCAGGTCGAGGGCCCGGCAGATCGGAGCGAGGTCAGCCATGGGGCACCTGCGCACGGCTCTGGTCTGCGCCGGCCGGGCGCGTAACCTCAGCCCGCACCGCCCACCTGGCGCACGGGAAGATAGATCTCGAGGATCGACTCGTTCATCCGGTCGATGCCTTTGAAGCGCTCGTCGTAACGCTCCAGCATGTGACCGCCGGCGCTCTCGTACCCGGCTTGGGCCATCCAGGTGGCGTACACGTCCTGCCACCAGTCGCCGGCAACCTGGTCGCCCTGGAGGGAGAACACGGCATAGGTCGCCCGGGGGAGGATCTTGGCCGACAGGTAGAGCGGTATGTCCTCAAGCCGTGACACCTCTACCCCGACAAAAACCTCGTACTCGCCTGTGCGCTCTGACTCTTCGTGGGGCACGTGCAGCTCGTACGCCACACCTGGCTCGGCAGCGTGGGCGATCTCGTCGCCATGGCTTGCCAGGTAAGCCATGAAGCGGCTCCACAACCGGCCGATCTCATTCTCTTCCGTCCAGCCGCCGCTGATCCGGAATGGATCGCCGAAAAAGCCCATGCCGAGCAGCGTGATCTGCCTTGTTTCAAATCGGATCGGTTCCACGGCGCCCCCTGTTTCTTTCACTCCTGCGTGATGCGTGATGCGTGATCGGCACGCATCACGCATCACGCATCATGCGCTACTCCTCTTCCCACGGCTCCAGGCTCAACCCGTCGTCAGGCATCCACTCGGGCCAGCCGTCGAGCCACTCCGGGATGTATGCTTGGCGCACGCGGTCGCAGACGGGGAAATAGGCCTTCAGATCGACGACGGGCGTGCCGTCGTGCGCGTCAATGTCGGCGATGCGCACGGTGCCGCGCTCCTCGTCGAGGCCCAGCAGCCGGCACGTGGTCAGCGCGATCGGATTGGGCCGGTAGGGCGCGCGTGTCGCAAAGACACCTGTCAGGTGCTCCTCGGCGTAGGGCGGCCGGCTCTGCAGCATGGTGCGATACTCCTCACTGTCGAGCCGATCGGCCCACCAGAGGATGATGAGGTGTGTAAAATGGTCGAGGCCGAGCAGCGCCGGGCGGTATGCCTCGTCGATCTCGAGCTCGATGCCGTCTCCGTTTCGACGGATGTGGCCGATGGGGCGGACGTGATAGGTCGTCTGTTCAGTCATTGTTTCCTCCTCGTTTGGTTTGTTGGCGCCAGGTAGCAGCCATCTGAAACCAGTATAACGAGTAGGACGTGATCTGTCTCGACGCTCCTTGCCCTTTCGCGGCTGGAATCGGCTGGTTTGGGAGCCCGTCTTGACGCTGGTTGCGCATCACTCTAACCGCCCACATGACCCAGAAGTGTGGCACAGGGCGGCTGCCGGTGTGGCGCCGGCACAATCCAGAGGATTGTGGCACAGGAGACGCATCACTTTTCAGCGCAGATCCTCGCTCCATTCTGACAGGGTGTATTGCGTGTCCGCCTCTGCGGCACGCGCCACGAGTGAGCCGATGGGGTGCCCGCCGATGAGCAGTGCTCCACGGCGCGGGCTGGAGGCAACGACCATGGCGACGGCATGGCCTGTATGCTGGCTGACGAGTGGCGAGCCGCTCATCTGGCCCGGGTCGAACTGTTTGTCCATTAACACCCATACCGCTTGCCTGTCGGACGACTGCACCGTGCCGGCCAGGCGGTGCATGCCTCCCGCGCCGTCGCCCAGCCCACTGTAGAGGAGGACCCTCTCGCCCGGCTGCGGCCCGCCCCTGGGATCGGGGGTAAGGACGAGCGCCGGATCTATCGCCTGGTCAACGACGAGCAGGAGGTAGTCGATGCTCAAGTTGCTGGGTGTCAGGCGGCGGCCTGGCTTGCCCAGGAGGCGGTCAAACTCGGCCACCGTCTCCCCACTGGTAGCGGTGGTGAAGGCAATGGCGGTCACCGGGAGGGCACGGTTGCCCAGCGTCACGGTGTGAGCGGCGGTGAGGGCGACGGTCTGGCCCGTGTCGAGCTGTAAGAAAAAGCCGCTGCCCACGGGGTGAAATGCCCCCTGGCCATAGCGCGCCAGGGCGCGTTGGCCAACGGGGGAAGCGGGCACAACGCCCGCGAGAGTATAGATCGTCGGCGGGGGGGGCGTAGCGTCGGGCAGTCGCGACCAGGGCGTCTGCAGCCATACCCAGCCAGCGCCGATGAGCAGAACGAGCGGCAGTGCCAGGAGGAAGCCGCGGATGACGAACCGGACGTTCACGAATGAGTAGATCGGCAGATTGGTAGATTGGTAGGCCTACCAATCTACCAATCTACCAATTTCCCACTACTGCGATGTTAACTCGCCAGGAACTCGTCGATGGCGGCCTTGCTGATCCGGTAGCTGGCGCCGATCTTTTTCGCCTTGAGCTCGCCTGCCTGGATCGCGGCCAGGACGTCTTCCTCGCCGACGCGGATATAGGCTGCCGCTTCAGACAGGGTCATGACGTCCGGGACCTGGGACATGCCGGCCGGCTGTCCCTGCTGGGGCTGCTGCCGCGGCTGGGTCGACTGGCTGATCATCTGGGCCATGGCCGCGCCCATGCCCATCCCGGCGCCAAGCCCCACGCCGGCCCCGGTCACATCGCCCCCTCCACCTGCCTGCGAAGCGTCGCGGATGCCGCGCGCTGTCTGGAACTGGAGGTAGGCCTGCATGTCGCCGATGGCACCCATTGAGGCGCGCTCGTCGATGGCGCGGGCCGTCTCTTCCGTGGGGCTGATCGAGTTGACATAGAGTGTTTTGAGCTGGATGCCGAACGAGCCAAAGTCGTCCTGCACTTTGGCCTTGGCGCCAGCGCCGATCTCATCGTACAACTGGGGCAGGTCAAACAGGCCGCGTCCCAACTCGCCGAGCAGGTCCGTCAGCTTGGCGACGACGATGCCGCGCAGGTAGCGGGCGATCTGCTCTGTCTGGTACAGGCCCTGCCCACCCACGATCTTGTTCACAAAGAGGGCCGGGTCGGCGACCTGCATCGAGAAGGTGCCAAACGCGCGCAGCCGGACGAGGCCGAGGTCGCTGTCGCGGAGCGCGATCGGCTCTGACGTGCCCCACTTCTGGTCGAGGAACTCGGTCATGTTGACAAAATAGGCCTCGGCGGTAAAGACGTCTTTGCCGCCTGTGACGCGCCGGATCAGGTCGCTGAGAAGGGGTGCGTTGGCGGTGGTGATGGTGTGGCGGCCGGGGCCAAACACGTCGTATGACTTGCCATCCCGGAAAAAGACGGTGGCCTGGAACTCGCGCACGATGACCTGCGAGCCAAAGCGGAAATCGCCCGAGCCGTACTCGGGCACTCGCCGCACCATCTCGTCCTTTTGCTGATTCGGGGCCTCGATTACGTCGATAATCCGTGCCATTCGTAGCCTCCTCTATTTAGCTCACTGCTTATTCGTAGGTTTCAGCCTGAAGGATCGCTTCGTGCCGGTGATCGAAGGTGCGGTTGGCGGCGTCGAGGGTTTCGACTACCTCGCCGATCGCCTCTGGCACCCCTTCGCGCGCCGTGATGGCCGAAGCGAGCCGGTCGATGTCCGATGCCAGCTCGTCGGCAAAGGAGAGCATGCCGGCATCGTACTCGTACAGCTCGTCGAGCTGTTCTTCTTTCACCTTGACGGCGTCGAACAGTCCAGCATAGCCGTAGGTGGCGGTGCGAATGCGATCGTGCAGCCGCGTCAGCTTGGTCAGCGCGCGCTCGACGTCGTCGAGGTATTCGATCATCGCCTGGCTCAGCAGCCGGTTCTGCATCTCACCCAGCCGCTGGCGCTGATCGGCCAGCTCGAGCGCGACTCGCTCGCGGAGGAGCTTGTCGGCCTCGCGGCGCATCTCCTTCTCCTTGTAGCCCTTGTAACCGGGAATCTTGCCGATCAACCGTTCGAGCCCACCGCGCGCCGCATCCACCGTCTCGCGCAGGTCCGCCCCGCGCTCCGAAAAGGTCTCGCTTGTGTCTCCCATGCTCATGGTGCCTGTTCACCTCCCGTGAGATTTCTTGTACGTGCCAGAAAACGTACAACTGCCGTGTCGTCCCGTTGCAGTGTCGGGACTGCGCCTATTATACACCAACTTTACGCGGGAGACAAGGGGCGGTTGCTCGCGAACGCGCCGCAACCCTGACATTTTCCTGACGGGCAGCCAGAGTTGACAAAGCATCCGGCTCACGGTACTCTTGGCGCGCAGCAAGGAGCAAGTGTCGAGCGACAAGTGTCGAGCGACAAGCCAGGCCAGTTGCCAACCTGCCAATTCACCGGCGATGAAAGAGGACATAGATGGCCGAGACGGATGAGCCGAGGAATCTGACACTCTGGACCCAGGGCGACGGCAAGAGCCGGGCGGCGCGCACGGCCGAGATCCTGCTGACGCTGGCGCGCTTTGGCTTTGGCGAGCTCGTCGAGCGTGCGTGGTGGGCGCGGTGGCTGCCAGGCAGCCCGCCGGAGGGCGACGCCGGGGAAGAGGCGGGTGCCGATGCCGGCGGCGCGGCCCGCCTGCGGCAATTCTTTGAGGCATTGGGGCCGTCATTCGTCAAGATCGGCCAGTTGCTGGCCCTGCACGCGGGCGCGCTGCCGCCCGCCTATCGCGACGAGCTGTCGCGCCTCCTCGACAACACGCTGCCCCTGCCCTTTTCGGTGATGGAGGCCGTGCTGTCGGAGGAGATGGGCGCGGACTGGCACCAATTCTTTCGGGAGATCGAAAGGCAGCCACTGGCCAGCGCGTCGATCGGGCAGGTGCACACCGGTGTGCTGCAAAATGGCGATAGGGTGGCGGTCAAGGTACAGCGGCCCGGCGCGCAAGTGGCGTTCGAGCGTGACTTTGATATCGTGCGTGACCTGGTGCGCTACACGCGCCTGCACACCGTGCTGCGCATGACGCGCCAGCAGCTTGAAGCGATCGTCGACGAGGTGGTGTCGTTCACCCGCTTCGAGTTTGATTATTGTCACGAGGCCGGCGCGGCGCGTCGCTTGAGAGAAATGGGCATCGAGGGCATGTACGCGCCGCGCGTGTACGACACCCTGTCCACCAGCCGTGTCCTGGTCACCGAGTATATCGCCGGGATCACGCTCAACGACGTGCTGGAGCATCTGCCAGACGAGGCCTGGCTGGCGCAGCACGGCGTCGATCGCAACCGGTTAGCCAGGCAGATGACGCGCAACCAGCTCGTCCAGGCCCTGGAATGTGGCTTTTTCCAGGCCGATCCACACCCGGCGAACATCATCGTCATGGATGACGGGCGGTTGGGCTATGTCGACTTTGGGATTGTGGGCGAGCTGGACGAGCAGACGCGGCGTGACATTGTGGACATGGCACTCTATGAGATGCTCGACGATTTCGAGCGGGTGTGGCCGATCCTGCTGCGTTATGGGCGACCGACAGAGAGGACCGACCTGCGCGCGTTCAAGACCGACTTTAAGGCGCTGTCGGAGCGTTACAAGCAGGAGGGGGTGCGTTCCTTTGCTGTGCGCAGCCTCGGATTTTACGTCGAAGAGCAACTGCGGCTTTATCACAAGCATCACATGCGCGTGGCGACAGGCTGGGCCACGTATATGCGCAGCATCATTGTCTATGGCAACACGGCCGCCCTTCTCTCAGAAGAGCTGAACTTTATGCGTGACAATCTGCCCGTGTTCCAGGAGATCAAGCTGCGCCAGACCCTGGGCGATCTGACCCCCGAGCGGGTGTGGACCGAGCTATTCGTGCGCCAGGGCTACGACCTGCAGCGCAGCCTGCGCGCCCTGTCGTCGGTCCTGCGCCGGGCGGAAGAAGGGGAGCTGTCCATCCTGGAGGACGAGAGCCCGCGCCTGGAAAAGGTGCGCAACACGCGCCTGCGCGCAGCCCTGTGGGCCATGTTTGCATTTTTCTGGGGCTGGATGGCCGTTGTCCTGCGCGACGAGATGCTCTTTGCACCCATTGGCTGGCCCGCCGTCGCCGTCCTGGTCGTCGCCCTTTGCCTGTGGCGCCTGGCCCTCGCCCTGCGCGGGCTGCGTTAGCTGCTCGAGAACATGGATGTCTCCGGAAAACAAAACAACGCAAAAAGGGTGCCGTGGCTGTGCGGGTTTGAAAGAAGTGTGGTACAATGGGATCACGTGATCGCGTCGAGTAGGAGGTTCACGAATGGTCGAGATGACGAGACCGGACTCCAGCCTGGAGTGGCTGCGGCGCTGGCGCCTGGCACGCGCAGCCACAGCCGCGGCAGCCGGCTGGATCCTCACTCTGCCCATCCTGGCGCGGCTGATGCGCTGGCGTGAGCAGACGGTGACCTGGGTGCAGAACATCCTGGGGCCGATCAGTGGCTTGGTGTGGGGCCGGATCGGCTGGATCGGTGTGCGGCGGCACGGCTTTAGCAATGAGGATGCGTTTCTGGCCGGCGGGCTGGCGGGTATGCTGGCGCCAACGCTTGAGCTGACGCTGCGTCGCATGGGGTGGCCACCCATCTCGGAGGAAGCACCAGGCGTCGGCGAGGTCCGCCCGCCACTGATCGCCTATCCCTTTGCCTGGCTGTGGGGTTTTCTCATCGGCGGCGTGGTGGCTGCGGTGGGTGCGGCGTTGGCTCGCCTGCGCCGCGATTGAGTGCGAGCCGCGACCGACTGCGGGTGATCAAACACGCAAGGGACCCGGGGGGATGAGCTTGTCAGACACGACGAGGTATCTGTTCGCAGGCGATAGCCTGACAGAAGGGATGTACGGCGCCAGCTACGTTGACCTCGTAGCGGCGGGCCTGGCGCCTGGCAAGGGGCAGGCGGCTGAACCAAGGCCGGTGGGGGAGGACATTCGGGTGATCAATGCCGGGCGGAGCGGCGAGACGGTGGCCTCGCTCCGCAGCCGGCTGGGTGGCTTGCTCGAGCGGTACAACCCTGATTGGGTTGTGCTCGCCGTGGGCTGCAACGACGTGTGGCTACCATGGCTGGCCCGCCACAGCCTGGGCTGGCGACTCTGGTCAGGTTATCGAGGGTTGGCGGCAGGCATGCGCGCGACAGTGGACCTGGATCGATTTGGCGCTGCCTACCGCGACCTGGTAGACCAGGCGCGAGGTGCCGGGGCGCAGGTGCTGGCGTGTACGGTGAGCCCTGTGGGCGAGCGGCTATCATCGCCGGTGAATGCCCAGGTGGCGCGGCTCAACGGAACGATCAAGCACGTGGCTGCCGGGCGACGGGTGGCGGTGGCTGACGTCTGGCAGGCTTGTGTCGAGGTGTTGGCGGCTGCGCCTTACAGATCGGCCTATCTGCCGGGTGAGTGGCTGTTCGCGTGGCTGGATCGCAAGCGCTACCGGGCAGAAGCTGTGGAGCGGACAGCGGAGCGCCGCCGCCTGCACTTGACCTTTGACGGGGTGCATCTGAACAATCGTGGGGCGGAGGTGTGGGCGCGGACGGTGCTGGATGCATTGGCCGCTGCCCATCGCGCGGCTGAGGGCAAGCGACCTGCACTCGCCGGCCAGCTCGATCTGCCCTTTTTTCAGATGGGTGCGCTCCCGGTGTGTCACTCGCCAGGGTGGAGCGCACGCGCGCACGACGTGGCTCAGGATCTGGCCCTGGCCTACGATCACCTGGCTGAGCTGACGGGCACCTGCCCTTCTCTAAGCCTGGCTCTTCTCAATCGCGCGCATTGGGAGCAGAGCGCATGCCCTGTTGCTTACCCATCACCCTATGGTGAGTGGAATGGGCAGGCCGGTATTCTCTATATGCCTGATGCCTACGATGACTCGTTTCTGCGCGACTGGCACGTGCCTGCGGCTGTTGCCGCGTGGACCGCATGGCCGCCTGCCCTGTCGATGGTGGAGGCGCCAGCGCGCGCGACGGCGCTCGCCGACCTACTGGCCCTCGAAGATCTGTCGCGATTGTTCCTACATGACCTGCAAGTGGCCCCGGCGGATCCTGCATTGGCGCAGCTTCTGGCGGCGTACCTGGTGCAGGTGGTGCTCTACGGCAAGCACTCGGGTGGGGCGCGCATTGCCGGGGTGTGGAACGCGTGGGGGGAGCTGTTGGCGCGAGCTGGTGTGGATGCCGGGCACCGGCGGGTGAGGGCCCACACGCTTTACAATCAGCACGGCCCGGACCTGGTGGCTGCATTGGCCGGCAACCTGCCGTCTCTGGCGAAACAGGTGACGACAGTCTAGGTTCATGGTGGGCGCGTGGGCGCCAGATGGGGTGCCTGGCTGCGTCCTTGTGCTGCCCCGCCGGGCGGCCAAAATTCAGGGATGGGAGGCGAGCGAGCTATGAAGCGAGGCACATGGTCGGCGAGCGGCTTGTTTCTGGCACTACTGGCATTGGTCGTGATCACTCCCCTCAGCCTCGGAGCTGGCATGCCCGACTACCAGCTCCTGCAAAATCCGGGCGTCGAGATGTACGGCCCTGTGTATGCCCAGTTCGAGGACCTCGGCTGCCGTGTGGCGGTGGACTGGGATGCTTTCTCTCAAAAGGCACCTGATCCCTGCTTGGCCGACACGCGTGATTTTGCGGATAGCTCCCTCGGCAGCGGGTGGGTGGAGCGCATCGAGGGCGATACCTCGCAGATCATTGTCGCCACCGAGCCGTACACTGCCGGTCTACGCCAGCAGGTAGGTGGGCTAATCCCGGGTGAAGGGTATGGCTTTCACAGTGCCATGCTGACGATCTATCAGACGTCGGCACCGCCGGCCGTGGACAATACCATGTTCAAGCAGGTCGGGATCGACCCGACGGGCGGCACCGACCCCGCATCGCCCGAGATCGTGTGGAGTTCACCTGATGGCCACGATGAGGGCCCGTGGGACATTGACAGCATGACTGCGGCCTATGCCGAGGCGCCGACGGTGACCGTCTACATTCGCATTACCAGCCCTCTTCCGTCCGGCGGGCTGCCTCTCATGAACTTGAGCTTTCTCGATTCGGCCATCCTGGCGCAGACGGCCAGCGTGTCGGCCTCTTCGCCGGCGTTGAGCGAGCAGACAACGTTCGAGGTGATCTGGGACAATGCCGTGCCGTCGCCGGGCGGCCTGATCCGCTGGTACGACGTGCAGTGGATGGACGAGGCGGATGGTATTTGGCACGACTGGTTTACGTTGACGGAGGAGGTGGCGGCGAGCTTTACGGGAGACCTGGGCCACGCCTACCGCTTTCGAGCGCGAGCCTGGCAGCGCTACCCGAATGGCGCACACCTCTTTAGCCCCTACCGTGAGGAGGGTGACACGCGCACCGTGGTGGGGGGCAGCGCCGAGTTGCGGGGCCTGGTACTCACGAACCAGGGACGGCCGCTGATGGGCGCGACGGTGGCGATCTCGGGCACCGGGTTCTCTGGCTCCACGGACCCGCAGGGCCGGGTATCACTCTCGCTCGGGCTGCTTCCAGGCCCGCAGACGGTGACTGTCGAGCGCGTGGGATGGCTGGCGCCGTCGCCGGTCTACAGTATCACCTTTGGGCTGACCGAGACGGTACCCCTGACCTGGACGCTGCGCAGCCTCGACGATGTGGTCGTGAACGGCGAGTTCGAGGCCGGTCTCGGTGCCTGGTCGTGGGCGCCTATTGCACCGGAGGTCGTGACCGCCCCCGTGCATACCGGGCGCGGTGCTCTTGCCCTGACGACGGGGGCGACGGTGAGTGTGCCGGTGACAGGCAGCGTGGCTGTATCGCAGACGGTGGTTGTCACCGACTCGTGGGAGCCGGTGCTCTCGTTCTGGTACCTGCCCGAGCAGGCGGGTGAGGGCGACCGTCTCAACGTGGTACTCACGATCGTGACAGAGACGGTGACGGGAACGTGGCCGATCAGCGCAACGACCGCTCCCCTGACCAACACCGAGCCGGTGACGACCGTCGTGCCTATCACCACTACACGGGTCCTGACTCCGGCACTCGACAGCTATGGATGGTCTCGCTTCTGGTGTTACGCCGGGCTGCCACGGGCTGCGTTGACGGGCACCCTCACCGTGGAATTCCGCACCTGGAACGAGGGGGTGGGTGATCCGGTGGTGGTCTATCTGGACGAAGTGAGCCTGGGTGCCAGGGCAGGTGGGCGCTATGCCGTGTATCTGCCGGTGGTGGGGCGAGGGTGGTAACAGCGTGTTTTGTCACCGTCCAGAAGTGTGATAGAATGGAACGAATTCGTTGATGACTTGAGGAGGAAATGATGGTAGAGCTTGAGGTTGTGCCGATCGACAAGCCGGATGCGATCAACTTTGTCCTCGGCCAGACCCATTTCATCAAGAGCGTCGAGGATATCCACGAGGCGATGGCCGGCACGGTGCCGGGTATCAAGTTCGGGCTGGCATTCAACGAGGCGTCGGGCGACTGCCTGGTGCGAACGACGGGCACCGACGCGGCCATGATCGACCTGGCGCAAAGGAACGCGCTGGCCATCGGCGCGGGGCACGCCTTTATTCTCTTTTTGGGCGAAGGGTACTATCCGATCAACATTCTCAACGCGCTCAAGATGGTGCCCGAGGTGGCGCGTATCTTTTGCGCCACCGCCAATCCGACCCAGGTGATTGTTGCCGAGACGGAGCTGGGGCGCGGCATTGTGGGTGTGATCGATGGCTTTTCGCCCAGGGGGGTGGAGGCGGAGAAGGATGTGGCCTGGCGCAAGGGCTTTTTGCGCACCATCGGCTACAAGCTGTGAGTGATTCACACGAGGCGCGGGCGGGAGGCCCACGATCCGCCGCCGTCCTCTTTATCTTCCTCGACGGTGTCGGGCTGGCGCCGGCAGGGCCGGACAACCCGCTCAGCCTGGTGCCCATGCCCCGCCTGTCGGAGCTGATCGGCGGGCCGCTGGTGCTCGACGGAACAGGGATCTACGATGGTGTATGGCACGGCAGGCCGGTGGTGTGGCGCGCGCTCGACGCCTGCCTGGGGGTGCCGGGACTGCCGCAGAGTGCGACAGGGCAAACGGCGCTCTTTACCGGCGTCAACGCGCCGGCACTGGTCGGCGATCACGTCACTGCCCAGCCCACCGCGGCACTGCGCGCCGTGATCGAGGAGTACAGCCTGCTCAAGCGTGCGGCCGAGGCGGGGGCGCGTGTCCTTTTTGCCAATGCTCACTCTGAGCGGTTCTGGGCCTGGGTCGAGGAGGGCAAGCGCCGCCTTGGTGCCAGCACCCTGACCGCCCTGGCTGCCGGTGCGCCAATCCCCACCCTCGACGACCTGCGCGCCGGGCGAGCGGTGCTGTGGGATGTGACGCACGAGGTGGCCACAGCGCAGCTCGGCTACGACCTGCCGGTGGTGGCGGCGCGCGAGGCCGGCACCCGGCTGGCGCGGCTGGCGTCGGAGCATGATCTGGTCCTGTTCGAGTCGTTCCTGCCCGACCTGGCAGGCCACAGGCGCATCGAGCCGGAATGGGTGCTGTCGCGCCTGGACGATTTCCTGGGGGGCATGCTCGACCACCTGCCAGAGGCCGTAACCCTGGTGCTGTCGAGCGACCATGGGAATGTGGAGGACATCTCGACCAGGGCGCACACGGTGAACCCGGTGCCGTTGATTGCCGCCGGCCCGGGGGCACTGCATTTTCAGAGGGCGGCGGCGCTGACCGACGTGGCCCCCACTATCCTGGCCCTGTTGGGAGCATAGACGATGGATCACGGGAAACCAATCGAGCCTGGGGCACTCGTCGACGTGCTTGTCGAAGTCGAGACCTTGAAACGGATGCAACGCACAGGGTGGGCGATGCGCGGTGTATCATATGTCGAGAGCATTGCCGATCACATCTTTGGCACGGTGTTCGTGGCCCTGGTGCTGGCGGACGCGCTGAACGAGGATGGTCACGACCTCGACATGGAGCAGGTGCTGCTCATGGCGCTCCTACACGACCTGGCGGAGGTGCGCCTGACTGACCTGCCTGCCTCTGCCACCAGGCTGATCCCGGCTGAGGTCAAGAGCCGGGCGGAAGCGGAAGCAATGGCGGGCCTGCTCGCACCCCTGCCGGGCGCGCGCCGGCTGCTGGCGCTGTGGCAGGCGTTCGAAGATCGGGACAGCCCCGAAGGCCGGCTGGTGCGCGACGCCGACAAGCTGGAGATGATGGCCCAGTGCCTGCGCTACGAGCTGGCGGGGAGCTGTGGGCTGGACGAGTTTTGGCAGTCGATTGACGCGCTGGAGTGGCATTATCCGTTGAGCGCCGGCCTGTACAGGCGTTTGAGGGAAATGAGGCCGGGGTAGAGCGGCCTATCTGGATGGACATGGGAGATGGGGTGATCACGAATCGGAGCACGGGAGAGCGGGTCGCTGGGCGGTTGGTGCGGTGCGACACGTTCTGGAAGCGGGGCCGGGGGTTGATGTTCCGGCGCGGGTTGGGGGAGGACGAGGCCTATCTGTTTGTGGAGGGGCGCGAAAGTGTGGCGCAGACGGCGATCCACATGTTCTTTGTCTTTTTCCCGATCGCCGTGGTTTGGCTCAACCGGGAGCGTCGGGTGGTCGACAAGGTGCTGGCCAAGCCGTTCCGGCCATATTATGCCCCTGCGGGCCCGGCGCAGTATTTCGTCGAAGGCCACCCGTCGTTGCTCGACCGGGTGAATGTAGGGGATGTACTGGAATTTTGACAGGCGGGCACCAGGCATTGAGCCACAATGCCTGATTTCCAATTGGGATGGGTGGATGACTGTGCATAGGAACCGGGCGTTTTCGTGCTGGCTGTGCCTGGCGCTGATCTCTATTTTGCTAGGGCCGGTGGTGGGGGCAACGGCGCAGGAGCCGACGCCGGAGGAACCGGTGTACGTTGTGCAGGCCGGCGATACACTCTTTTCGATTGCCGAGCGTTTTGGCAGCACGGTGGATGCCATCGTCGCGGCGAACGACATTCTCGATCCAAGCCTGATCCAGGTGGGCCAGCGGCTCTTGATCCCGACAGCCGAGCCGGAGCGGGTGCCGCCGGCCGATGCGCCGCCCGAGAGCCGGGTTCACCCTGTTCGCCCGGGTGACACGCTGCCCGGCCTGGCGTTCCGCTATGGTACAACGCCGTGGGCGCTGCGTGAGGCGAACGCCGATCTTGGTTTCCATGGTCTGCTCTGGCAGGGACAGGAGCTGGTCATGCCGCCTGCCAGCGCGCCGCATGCCGGCGTGCCGCGCCTGCCCGTCATCTCGGCCTGGCCGTCGCCTCTGATCCAGGGACAGACGGTGGTGGTGGAGGTGGAAGGCAGTGGCGAGCTGGCAGTGTCGGGGTGGTTCCTGGGGCAAGAGATCGCTTTTTACGGTGGGGCGGGCAGTTACTGGGCGCTGGCTGGCATTGGCGCGCTCACTGCACCGGGCGAGTACCCTGTCGTCCTCTATGTCGTCGAGCAGGAGACTGGCGATTACCTGACCGTGCAGAGTAGCTTTCAGGTCACACAGGGCGAGTTCACCCGCTACAACATTGTCGTGCCGGCTGGCCGGACCAACTTGCTCGATCCACAACTGTCGGTTGCAGAGCGCGAGAAGGTGAATGCCGTGTTTGCGCTGCGCAGCGAAACACGCTTGTGGAATGGCACCTTTGGCCTGCCGCTTGCCGGCGAGCTGCGGATCACGGCCCCCTTTGGGCAGCGGCGTTCCTACAACAGTGGGCCGGTGAGCAGCTACCACAGCGGCCTGGATCTGGGCGCCGATACAGGCACTCCGGTGATGGCTCCGATGACCGGCACCGTGGCGCTGGCCGAAGCGCTCCAGGTGCGCGGAAATGCTGTGATCATCGATCACGGCTTGGGCGTGTTCAGTGCGTTCTGGCACCTGTCGCAGATCGACGTGAGTGTGGGCCAGGCAGTCGGGCGCGGACAGGTCATCGGCCTGGTCGGCGACACCGGCCTGTCCACCGGCCCCCACCTCCACTGGGAGATGCAGGTGCGCGACGTGCCGGTGGACCCGATGCAGTGGACGGCGGTCACTTTTCCGTAGCCCCAGGCAGCAAGTGACGGACCCCATGACCGAATCTAGCTCCCCGCCCCTCGATTCCCTGATTCCCCGATCCCTGATATCCAATATCCAATATCCAACGCTCGTGATCCTCCTCTTTGCCTTCGCCCTGCGCCTCTTTCGCCTCGGCGCCGAGAGCCTCTGGTACGACGAGACAGTGAGCGTCACCCTGGCGGGGCAGGACGTGGCCGGGCTGGTGGCGCACACGGCGCGCGATATTCACCCGCCAGGGTACTACCTGCTGCTGCACTTCTGGCAGGCGCTGGCGGGGCAAAGCGATTTCACAGCGGCTTTTCTGTCGCTCTTTTTCGGGATGCTGCTCGTCGCACTTGCTTACCGGCTGGCAGGGCGCCTGTTCGGGCGGCGGGCGGCAACGATCGCCGCGCTGTTTGTGGCGATCTCGCCCTACAACGTGTGGTACTCGCAAGAGGTGCGCATGTACACACTGGGGGCGGTGCTGGCAATGGGCGTGGTGTGCGCGGCGCTCCGCTACCGGCAGGCGCCGACTGCGACGGGCGGAAAGGGTGAGGTCGCAGCGCTTGTCACCTACGCTGTGTGTGGGGCGCTGGGAATGTGGACGCTCTACTATTTCGCTTTCCTGCTCGTGGCCGTGAACCTGTGCGTGGTGGGTGGGTGGCTGGCAGGGTGGCGCCGGGCGAGCATGAGGTGGAGCGGACTCGGGGGATGGGCGCTGGCACAGGTGGCGGTGATCATCCTCTACGCACCATGGCTACCCGTTGCGTGGCGCCAGGCGACAGACCCCCCTGTGCCGCCGTGGCGGTCGTTCACGGGTGCGTGGGACGTGTTGGTGCAGACGTACACGGCGCTCGGGCTGGGGCAGTCGGCAGAACTGGCGTGGGGATGGCCGGCGCTGGTGGTGCTGGCGGCACTGCTAGTGCTGGCGCTGGTGGGGCGCGGCGCTGCGCGCGTGAGTGGAGCCAGGCCGGTGGGGCGCACCACAGCGGCCTGGTTTCTGATCGGCTGCGTGTTCGTGCCGGTGGCGTTGATCTATTTGGCCTCATTTGTGACGCCGCTTTTTCATGTGCGCTATGTATTTACCTATTCGACCCCATTCTACGTCGTTGTGGCGGCGGGCCTGGCGTGGCTGTGGCGACGGTGGATGCCGGCGGGGGCCGGCGCGCTGGCCCTCGTCGCGCTCTTGGCCTCTGTTTCACTCGTTGCCTATCACGCATCGCCGCGCTACGCTGCCGACGACCACCGAGCGGCAGTCGCCTTCCTGGCGGAAGAGTGGCGTCCTGGTGACGCGATCGTGGTCAACGCGGGCTATGTGTATCCCGCGGTCCTCACTTATTGGCCTGAAACAGGTGTCGACAAGATCGCCTGGCAGGGACGGCTGGTGGGCAGTGACGTGCGCGCAGTCGACCCGTGTGCCGGCCCGCCTCTCTTTTTGATGGGCACGGTCGACGGTGATCCAGATCTCGGCTGGGGTGATCCCGCATCCGATTTTTATGCCATGACCCGAGCAGAGACGGAGGAGGCGCTCGAGCACCTGTTTGCGACCTACCACCGGGTGTGGATCTACCGGATCTATGACACGGTGGCAGATCCGGGCGGATTTGTCCGTGACTGGCTCGACGAGCACGGCACGCCGTTCGTGGACCAGGTTTTTACCGGTGAGTCGCAGTTGCGCGTTCAGGGATATCTCACCGGCCGCGATCCCTACGCGGGGGCCTGCCCCACGGCGCAGCCGGGCTCTCCACTGGCGTGGGATGGTGGCTCGCTGCTTCTCACCGGCATCACCTGGTACTCGACGACCGTGGAGGCAGGCGGTGCGCTCGACCTGGCGACGGTGTGGCAAGCAGGGGCGGCTCCGCCGCGCGATGTGTATCTCTTCTTGGGCCTGTTCGACGATGAGGGCAGGCGCTGGGCACAGGTTGACAAGCTGCCCGCCGGCCCTCTTTACCCGACAGAGCAGTGGGCGGCGGGTGAGCTGGTGCGCATACCGCTGCGCTTGCTGGTGCCGGTGTCGACCCCGCCAGGGGAGTATAGGATCGAGTTGGGATGGTATCGTTTTGAGGCAGGCCAGCCTGTTTGGCTTTCCTCGTACGGCGGGAGCAGGTTCTCCCTGGGGCAGGTGGACGTTGTGCCACCGGCCGCGGGATGGAAAGCACTCCCGGCACCTGAGCCGGCCTACTCTGTGGGTGTCGATCTGGGCGTGGTGCGCCTGCTCGGTTTTGACACCCCCTCTCTTGAAAAGCAGCCAGGTAGTAGGCTGGACATCGACCTCTACTGGCAGGCAGGAGAAGAGCCGGCGCAGGCAGCGCCGGCGGTACTGCGCCTGGTGGATGGGGAGGGGAATGTGGTGGAGGAATGGGCTTCGGCTCCGGCTGGCGGGCGCGCGCCCTTTACCCAATGGGCGCCAGGCCAGACCGTGCGTGACCCGCGCGTGATCCCATTGTCCAGTGCACTCGAGCCTGGGATCTATCACCTGGAGATCGGCCGGCGCACGGCCGCAGGGGAGTGGCTGCCCATCCATCGCGGGCCCGTCCCACTTGGCTCGGTCTATCCACTGGCCACCGTGCCGCTTTCAGGGCGGACGCCGGTGCTCGTTCCGCCCCTTCCGCAGCACCCACGCACTGCCACTTTGGGGTCGGCTATCCGCTTTCTTGGCTACGATCTCGAGCTGGAATCGGAGATGGGCCTCACTCTCTACTGGCAGCCTGTCGAGCCGGTGACAGAACGCTACAAGATAGCTTTGCACCTCCTCGGCAGCGGTGGGCCGGGCGACATCCGCGCCCAAGCCGACGTCTATCCGCACCTGCCCACGACGAGCTGGCTGCCAGGCGAGTACCTGGTTGATCGGGTGAAACTCGATCTGCCTGCCAGCGTAGAGGAGGAGGGGGGGGAATATACCCTATGGCTTGCCCTGTACGACGGTGCAACCGGCGCCCGCTTGCCCGTGTATAGTGAGAATGGGACGCCGCTGGGGGATGGCCTGGTGCTTGATGAGGTCCTGCTCGGGGAGTGAGCCACACTTGGGGAAGGAGTGATGCGCTTTTGACCTGCCCTGGCGCCGGGTGTATAATCGCGTCGAGGTGTGAGGAGGCATTGTTTTGTCACAGCGGATCTTTTTGCAGGGCCAGCGGCCAGTGCCGCCGGCAGAGATCGAGATCACGGGGGTGGGTCTGAATCCACTCGACCGCCGGCGCGTCGACGTTGCAGTTGACCTGACCCCTTTCCTGGAGCCGGTGCGCATCGAAATGGCGATCGTCGCCCCCAGCGACGAGGAAGTGTGCAGCACGACGATCGTGCACAACCACGACTGGATGATCGACAAGATGCTGCACCTGAGGCGAGACGCCGAACCCGGCGAGCACGTGCTGCACGTAGGTGTCTTTTTCGAGGACGAACTGGTGGCACATGCCGCGCGGAGTTTTGTCTTTTTCCGGGCAGAGGAACGCTGATCGCATGTCAGAATGGATCAACTGGCCGCCGACATGGGCGACGGTGCTGCTGCTGCCAGCACTGCTGGTGGGTTTTACAGTGCACGAGCTGGCTCACGCCCTCGTCGCTTATCTGCTGGGAGATACAAGCCAGGTGGAGCGCCGCCGCCTGACATTCAACCCCCTGCGGCACGTGTCGTGGATCGGGCTGATCGTCTTTCTCCTCTTTGGATTCGGGTGGGCCAAGCCGGTGTGGGTAGACCACACGCGGCTGCGGCTGCGCAACCGGGCATTCGGCACTTTCCTGGTGTCGATCGCGGGGGCGATGGCGAACCTGCTGGTAGCGCTGGCCGTGCTGGTAGGTATGTCGATGACAGTGTATGTGGCATGGGTCTACACGGATGCTCCGGCTTCTGAGGTGATGGCCTTTCTGATGGCGGCGAGCCCTGGGCCGGATGCACACGGCATGGCCATTGCCCTCTCCTACTATATGCTGGTGGTCAACTTGTTGCTTGCTTTTTTCAACTTGATCCCATTGCCGCCGCTTGACGGGTTTCATGCGTTGGTGAGCCTGGTGGCGGCGGTGCGCAGCGCGCTGCGCGGCGGGCCGACCGTCGCACGCCCCGAGGGCCAGGCCGTGGCGCCGGGGGCGCAGCCGCCTGACGCCGAGCCGCAGAGCCCGGCGCGCATCCACTTTGACATCGGGCTGGAGTACCACCGTGCGGGAGAGTGGGACGAGGCCATCGCGCGCTACAGGCAGGCGACGGAACACGACCACGATCTGGCGCTGGCCTACTACAACCTTGGCCTGGCTTATTGGGCGAAGGGGCGGACATCCCTGGCGATCAGCTCGTTCCGCGCCACCACCGGGGCGCGCGGTGACCCGGCCGTGCTGCTGCTGGCAGAAAAACAGCTGCAGGTATTGACCCGGGCAGAGCGCGACCCGGCGGTCGAGGTCGGGCCGGCTCCCCCGCCGTTGGCGATGGCCGAGGCGGTGGCGCCGGTGCGCCTCGATCCGGAGCCGGTCGATCCCGAGATCTCGCGCCGGCTGTGGATACGCCTGGCAGCCGGCGGGCTGCTCGCCGCTGCTATTGCCGTGGCTGCCTGGGCGTACGTGACCATGGTCACGATGATGGGGCTGGCGTAGGCCCCCACCATGACACGTCAGGAATTTGACGGGCTGTGAAATCTCCTATATAATCGGCCCCGACAATGCGGGGTGGAGCAGAGGCAGCTCGTTGGGCTCATAACCCAAAGGTCGGAGGTTCGAATCCTCCCCCCGCTACCTGAAGGCTAGAGGCAGATGGCAGAGATGCCATCTGCCCTTGGCGTGGGGCGAGGTAGCTCAATGGCAGAGCAGGGGACTCATAAGCCCTTGGTTGGGAGTTCAAATCTCCCCCTCGCCACTGAGAGTGCAATAGCATTCGGGCATACAGGCTCCCTCAAGTGGAGCCTGTTTTGCGTGTGGAAGAATTACTACTTTCTGATCGAGCCCTGTTCCCGTCGCTGGAACTCCCTCGCAACGACAGAGGCGGGGAGTGGTGGGGTAAAACGAGTAAGATTTTGCGTTTGCCAGATCGCGTTGATAATTGACAAAAACGAAAGCAGGTGGTAAACTTACACATAAAGCGTAGGATCTCATACCCTCGCAGAGGCGCAGGGCAATGCCTGCGAGGTGTGCTGTTTGCTCCGATCTCTGCCCATGCGCCAGGTTGGGTTTGACATGAAGCGGTCGCGGAGTGTTACTCGTTTCTTCCACTGGATGCGCCCACGTGCCCGCGGGCGGCGGCGCTTTTTCCGTGAGCGCATTGACGCCGTGCGCCGCACTACCCCCGGCAAAGATGCTTTTTTCGATTATCTCTTTTTGTTTGCCGAGCTGAAAAACACCGATCTGATGGCCGAGCTTCGCACCACCTTCCGCCGCGAGTGGGCACCACACATGCGGCGCGATCTCGCGCGCCATCTGCGTGCCGGTGACTGGGCTCTTGTGCGGCGCAGAATTGAGGACATGCAGTGGGAGTGGCAGGAAGCCATTGGCGATGGTGCACCCGCGGCGGTTGCCGCACTGATTACGCACCTGGAACGGCCCGCGAGCCAACCTTCCCGTGACACGATCCGGGAGATCGCCAGAGGCTTTCAGGCTGTCGGGCTCGAAGCGACCAGCCCTGTGGTGCAGTGGCTCGCCACTACAACGCCTGGCGATGAGCGCGTGGCCGAGATCCTGTTCAGCCAGGCCGGGGCGAGTGGGCGCTACCTGGTTCGACGATGGGGTGAGCAAGACCGAGCAGTGAAGGCGTGGCTGCGCAGGAGGGAGGCGTTCGCCAAGCCGTTCTTGCCCCTCTCGGGTGGACCTTGCGCTTTCTGGCCTGGCGAGCGCAGTGAGCCGCCGGTCATACAGCAGGGTGTCGCCCGGCTGGCACTCGATTTCAATCCCTTTGGCCCCGACAAGGCCGAACAAGACCCCCTGCTGCCGGACCTCTTTTACCGGCTCTGGCCTGTCTGGCAGGAGGTGATGACGCCACGGCCGAGCCTGCTCGTCGCGCCTCCCGGTTCTGGTCGCAGCGCGCTCATCTGGATGATGCGTTACGAGAGCGGCCTCGTCGGATCGGCCCTCGATCGCACGCTGGCTGCCTACGCACCACTTCACGGGCCTCTGGACGCGTCGTCGGTGGCCCGGCATCTGGCGCGTGCTATCTATGTCGCCTTGACCTGCTTCCTGGTGCGCTGTCCCGATGCACTGCTGGCCCTTGACGATGCTGGTCAGAGGGGCCTCGGTGCTTTTTTGCTCCAGGTTTCAGGCGGGCTCGCACCATTACTGGCGGACCTGGAACGAGCGGGGCAGCGTACAGGTGAGCCGGATGCCCAGTTGTTAGGCGAGGCGCTTGAGCGCGTTGCGAATCAGAGAGAGCCGAGCATGTCGAGCGCGGATGCGATGGGGAGTGAGTATTCGCTGCCCGTGGTCCGTGCGTTGCTGCACGACGCGTTCACAGATCGGGATCTGCTTGTGTTCTGCCAGGACCGACCTGCTTTTCGCCCGGTGCTCGCAGACTTGGGGCCAAGGTTCAGCTTTTCCGACATGATCGATGCGCTCGTGAGCTATGCCTTGCACCGGGATCAAGTGGGCGAGCTGCTGGCAGAAGTCGACGCCTTCAACCCGAGGCAATTTTCCCGGTATCGACCCCAGCTTGCAGAGGTGAATGCAGTGCCGATGGCACGGGTGGGGATGGAGCCGTTCACCCTGCCACGGCCGCACGGCATTGATTACATCTTTCTGCTGGTGGATGTGTCCCCTCAGGACGAGGCCAGTGTTGCACTGCTGCTCGAGTGCCTGCTCGATCGCTGGCTACCATCGCTCACGCCGCAGCATATTGTGCCGAAAGTGTTTGTCTGTGCGCGTCCACCGGCCTGCCCGGTGGTGCCGGTCCCGATTGAGTGGAGCGCGGGTGCCCTCTACGAGCTTCTCCAGTACAGGTTCGAGCGCGCCGGGCTTGTCCGGCACCAGGGACAGCCCCTGTTGGAGGCGTGGGTTGACGGGGTGGACGATGCGGGGCACGCACTCGTCGAGGCCGCTCACGGGGCTCCAGGGCGACTGATCCGCCTGGGAAACCGGCTCATCACACGCCTTGGCGAGCCGGCGCCCCTTGGGCGGGAGGAGTTTGGGCGCCTGCTTGACAGTCAATAGAGCGCTATAGGACCATGGATCTGCCGCTTGGTTATGACGCCAGCCTATTTGTGACCCCACAAGAAGTGGGGCAGTACGTGCATGGCAAGATCAAAAGGTGGAAAGCAGTGCACACACCGAGCTTGGCACGCCCGCACATTGTAGGGCTGAGATCGACCCTCCCTTGCGCACCAGGTGACCTGGCGCTGTCGCTGGTGGGCGAGAGGGGGGTGGGCAAGTCGTGGCTGTTGCGCCACCTGGCGCGTGAGCAGCAGATGGGGACATCTGCTGTGTACCTGAACCTCGAAAGCCGCACGGCCTTTCCGAGCGTCGACGAGTATGTCCACGCTGTAGAGGATCAAGTGCGGCGCGTGTGCGAGGATGGGGCCGGCTTTTTGCTTCTGGACCACGTCCCGCCCCACCTTGACGAGCACCTGAGAGCAGTAGAAGATATCGTTCTGCGGCCACACCTGGCGGTTCACCGCTCACTGGTTGTGATGGCGCTGATTCATCCCACCCAGGTGTGCTGGCGAGCGCCTGCGCTGCGCGGCGGTGAGGTGGTGGTCATGCCTCGTTTTAACCAGATGCAGACTCGCATGCAATGGCGATGCCTGGAGAGGGCCGGCCTGGCACAGGCACCGGCTGTGCCAGATGATATTTGGCGGTTGAGTGATGGCTTGCCACTGCTCAATTACCTGCTCGCCACCTGTCCCCGCGTCGATGCATTCGAGCAGCTACTTGACTACTGGCTCGATCGCGTGCCAGCCGCTGAGCGCAGCGTGGTGCGCGGCTGCCTCGAAGCCGTATGTGCGCTGCCGTTTCTCGAGCACGCAGGCATCCAGCGCATGCTCGACATTTACGGTCACTACCAGGATCTGCCGGGCGGCTCTTCGGTTCACGCTCGTGGGGTGCCCAACCTGCTGCGGAAATACTGGCTGGCTCGGCCTGCGGCCAACGCGCCAGGTCGAATTGTTCTCGTCGACAGTGTGCAGCGCGCAGTGCGCGAAGTTATGCGCACGCGAAATGCGGCGTTGCTGGCTATGCTCAAGGAAGCCGCGTGATGGCACGAGCTGGATCTGAGGAGTGGCGATGGATTTGATCGATTTCCAAGGTGCAGCACGTGTGCCGCTGATTGGGCGCCATAGCCTCCTCGAAGAAGTGGAGCAGAGAGTGAGGCGTGGTGGCAGCCATGTTCTCTACTTTGAAGGGGAGGGGGGCATCGGCAAGACGGCGTTGCTCGAAGCAACCCTCGAGCACGCCAGGCAAAAGAGTGGGTGCGGGGATCTTGTGATCGGATGTGTGGCGAGCGAAATTGTTGACTTGTACCATGCCGACGTGCATACGATCGAAGGATTGGTGCGCAAGATCGTCCAGGTGACCAACCCAGCCGGTTTTGCAGGGACGTTGGCATTGCTGCACGACCTTGACGGGGCACGTGGTGCGGGCGATACGTACGTGGTGAAGCAAAAGACAGAGGCTCTGCAGCAATCGTTTCTGGCCGAGTTTGCGGCGCTGGCCCAGCATGGGGTGGTGGTGGCGTTTGACACCATCGAGGTGCTGGCGCACGAGCACGACCCGTTCCAGGAAGAACTGGGAGAAGAGGTGCCGATCCTGAGCGCTGGCGAGTGGATCTTGCGCTCTTTCCTTCCCGGCTTGGTCGGTCACACCCTCATCTTGTTGGCCGGACGTCCCAGTTTCCTGGCAGAACGATTCGAGACGCTAGACGAGCGTTTGCCGGTCACACAGGTGGCCTGCATTCAGTTGGCAGCGCTGGAAGAGAGCGAGAGCCGGGCCTACCTTGAATCGGTCGCGGAGCTGCAACTTGAGGATGACAGAGATGCGGCTGACCGGTTGGCCAGTTTTGTGGCCGAGCGGGGAGAGATCGTTCATTTTCTGACGGGTGGGCGACCGATCCTGCTGGCGCTAGTAGCTGACATGGTGGCGCATGGTTGGGCGCTGCCGCCCGCTTTCGGTCGCCTGCTGGACGAACTACAGCAGCGCGGGGGGGAGGCGTGGCGCGCAGAGATTGAGTGGGCATTGGTTGTGCGCATTCAGGAAAGCCCAACGCCGATTGGTGACACGCTCCGTTCTCTCGCGTGGCTGCGCAAAGGTGCAACGGCCGGGTTGTTGGCGCGGGTCATGGACCTGACAACCCCTGATGGGAAGTGGGACGTAGAAGCGGCACACGAGTATCTGAAACAGGCCGCGCGCCTGGCGCTCGTCAAGGTTCGCCCCGCCGACGCGCGCATCTTTTTGCACGACGAGATGTACGCACTCCTCGAGAAACACGTGCTCCAGACGTGCAGTGACCAGGAGCGCGACAGGGTATATTCGGCCGCTCTGGCGTACTATGATGACGAGATCCGCTGGTTGGAGCAGCAAATGGAAGCACAGGCATCCCCATCCCCGGTGCTGCGCGCCCGGCTGCGCGAGCTGCGTGTTGAAGAGATGCACTACCGGCTGCGCCACCGGCCACAACTGGGCTTTGCCATGTACTTCTGGCTGGCAGAGCAGGCGCTCGACGCGGGAGACGCCGAGATGGACATGCTGCTGCGCACCGAGCTGCTGCGCACCCTGGTCTGGCTGCAAGCCTATGGGGCGCTCGCCGGCCTTGACCCGTGGGATGTACGCCTCGACGGGGCAGTGCGCTGGGGGGCACGCACGCTTTTTCTACAGAATGAGCCGCAACGGGCACTCGACATCCTGGATCGGATCTACGATCGATGGGATCGTTCCCTGGAAGCACTCGACCTCACGCTGGCTCACCTGCAGCTCTACCGGGCGGTGACCAGGATCTTGCGCGGTGAGGAGGGAGATTGGCAGGAGGCGCGCCTGCTGCTGGCTCGAGTCGCGCGCGAGGTCGACGAAGCCCTGGGGGAGCCCGAGGCGCCGGCACCGGGTAAGCGGCTGTTCTGGTGGCAGCGCGCGCCGCATCCGCCGGCAGAAAAGGTAACACTCGAGGCGCGCCGCTGGCGGGCACGGATGCTCAAGGCGTCGGCGGTCAACTATCAAGGGTACCTCGACCGGCAGCAGGGGCGCTACGTTCAGGCGGTGGCCCATTACCAGGCATCGGCGATGTTACAACGGCGCCTGGCGCTGTCAGATTTGGCCCCCGTCCTGATCAATTTGTCGTTCGCTATGGCGCTGACAGGCGAGTTCCGCCATGCACGGCTGCTGACGGAAGAGGCGGAGGGCTGGGCGCGGCGCGGTGGCAGTAATACCCTCGTGCTGGCAAGGGCACTCAACGCGCGGGCGCTGGTGGAGGTATATGACCACCATCCGCGCGACGCGCTGCGCTACGCAGGCCGTGCTCTGGACGTCGCAGCGGGGGTGCACGCGCCTCGCCTGCATGGCCTGATTTACCTCACACGCGCGCGCGCGCATCGATACCTGATGGTGAGCGAGATCGAAGAGGATGTGTCGATGAACCTGGCATCTACGGCAGGAGCGCGCGGTAGCAAGGCCGGAGACGAAGCGCTCAAAGATGCTAATCAGGCGGTGAACCTACTCAAGAGTTCGCCTACCGACCGCATCGCTGCCCTCATCGAGCGTGGGTGCCTGTATCGGGAGATCGCGCGCGGGTACATACACAAGCACGACAGTGTGACCATGGTGCAGGTGGTGCGCAGGAGCGAAGAGGATCTGCGCCGTGCGGCCACGGTGGCAGGGGCGATGCACCTGCCTGACCAGGCAGCAGCGGCGTGGGCCAACCTGGGCTGGTTGTGGTACTATGCGGGCCAGTTGGATAGTGCATTCGAATCACTGCAGGAGGTGCGTGCGTGCATTCCGGCAGACTATTTTTTCCCCGATGCCGGGCCACTGCCCGCTATGGCTGTGGGGGCGCGCAAGGATGAGGCGTGTCTTCCCTTCTGGAGTATTCTGGGCAAGTCTGAGATGCTGGTCGCGTATATCGCCCTGGACAGGGTACGCGGGTTGGTTTCCGGATCAGATTGGGAGGAGGGGCTGGGGGAAGCGGCCACGCACATCACCCTCTCGCTCGCGTACAACAGCCTGGTAGCCGAAGAGCATTTCGACCTGATTCGAGCCGAGGGGAGCCTGCACCGACGCATCCTCGAGGACGAGCTGAGTATTCCGAGCCTGCATCGATACGCGGACCAGGTTGCCGCCGATCGTGCGCTACAGCAGCCCACTCGATTCCAGCAGTTTCTGGTGCGAATGTTCGGCCCTGCGACTCTATGGTTGTGACGTACGTGTGCCCCACAGCAGCCAGGGGTCTACTACGCAGGGGCAGTGACTCTACTCCCCTACTTCCACCGCTGAGAGGATTGGGCAGAAGGCGCTAGAATGGTAAAATGTGACGTAATACGAGTCAGATGAGGCTGCTTCAGGTTATCCCTCGTTCTTTTCACGAGGGCGGCTCATCGGGAGAAACTCTGGGGTCACAGGTGGCTACAATGGAGCATCAGGCGGAAATACCACCCTTCGTTTTGTATCCTGGCGCGCCGTTTGCGCACCTGGGCCAGTGCCAATGTGATTGCGCTTGTGCACTCGACCTGGAACTTGCCGCAGCGATCTTGAGCGGCTCTGATGTATGTATCCAGCAGCCAGGCGTCCAGAGCTGGCCACTCTACGGAGGTTGGCAGGCGACGTTTAACCCGGCCGGCCCCGTAGGTGTCGCGGCGTTGAGCCCGGCAGCGCAGCGCGTGCTCGCCGCCTTTGATTGTCCAGTATCTGTTGATGAGGTGAGCACGCACGCCAGTGACATGGTGCCGGCGCTGGTGCGACAGGCAGCCGGGTCGCTGATGGCCACAGGGCTGCTGCGCCCGGCCGAGACAGTGTCGATTGTGACGCAGCCATCTACCCTGTCCGCCTGGCTGCACGTGACCGAAGCGTGCAACCTGGCCTGCCCCTATTGTTACGTCCACAAGCAACCGACCACCATGACGGCGGCAGCAGGCCTGTACGCCGTCGACCGGTTGGTAACGATGGCGCGGCAGTACGGCTACCGAACGCTGCGGCTCAAATATGCCGGTGGCGAGCCGACGCTGGCCTTTGGCCTCGTAGAGGTTATTCATCGCCACGCTGCCCGGTCGGCCACGGCTGCCGGCTTGCTGCTCGATGAAGTGATCCTGAGCAACGGCGTGGGTGTGACCGATGCGACGTTGAAAAAGATTGCCGACGCGCAGATGGGCTTGATGGTGTCGCTCGACGGTGGGCAGGCAGCGCACGATAGGCTGCGCTCGGCGAGGGGGCAAGGTACTTACGAGGAGGTGGTGCGTACCATCGAGCGGGCGATCGCCCACGGTCTGCGTCCTGACATCTCGATCACACTTACGGCGCTCAACCTTGATGGCGCTGCAGAGGCGGCGGCTTTTGCCCTGGCGCGTGATCTGCCCTTCAGTCTGAACTTTTACCGGGAATGCGCGCGCGAGTGCTCGGCAGGTGCGCTCTCCTCACTCGTGGTCGAGCCTGCGCGGCTCATCGAGGCGGTGCTCGGTGTGCTGCGCATCATCGATGACTATCCGGACTATTCTGTGCCCGTGTCGGGTATTCTTGACCGAGTCCGCCTTGACGTGCCCCATCGCTACGCTTGTTCAGCCGGGAGGGGTTACGTGGCGGTGGACGCCAATGGGCGCGTGTCTCCATGCCAGATGTTGCTCGACACGCCGTGGTCGCATCTGGCCGCCGACGACCCGTTGGGGGCGATCCGTGAGCGAGGAATGGACCTGTTTACGCCTGTAGAGCAGCAGGCAGAGTGTGAAGGGTGCCCATGGCAGAGCGCGTGCGCGGGCGGCTGTCCGCTTTTGCGCGGTACCCCGCTGCACGATGCATACTGCCAGGTGTACAAGGCGCTTCTTCCCGAACTGGCTCGCCTGGAGGCGCGGCGATTGATCAGGCTTTACGCCACGACAATAGAGTGAGATCATGCGTGCCACATCAAGACGGCCGACATTTATGTCGGCCGTCTTGATGTGAGTATAGCACGGCGCAATGGTGATGGTGACGGGGTTGGTTGCGGAAAGGATCGGGTTTGGTTGGAAAACGGTGTACAGATTAGGAGGCGCTTTATGAAGCGGACTCTGCTGAGTGCATTGATCGTCTGCCTTTTGCTGCCGCCAGCGGCGGGAGCGCAGGCAGAGGTGTGGCAGCCCCTGGTTGGACCTCGCGGCGGGAGCGTCGCGGTGGTAGCCATCTCTCCTGACTATCCCACGGACCGCACGGCTTTTGCCGGTTTTCGCGGTCAGGGTGTGTACCGCACCGACGACGGAACCCTTTCATGGCATCTCGCCGGCCCGAGCGATTGGATCGTTGTCGACCTTGCGCTGTCACCCACATTCGACGACGACGGCACGCTCCTCGCCGTGCACGGCCTGTGGACCACTGGCTACGAGGTACACCGCTCGACGGATCGGGGTGGTTCGTGGGCGGAGGTTACCCCGGCGTGGACGCAACCGCCGGCTCTGCCGCGCCTGTCGATCTCGCCCGACTTGAGGGCAGATGGTACAGTGTACGTCACCGCCGGCGCCGAGACCTTTGTGTCGGTGGATGGGGGGATGACTTTTGTGCCGGCCGGCGGGTGGTTTGCAGGCCACACGGTGTCCCGGCTCGTCTTCTCGCCGGAATATGGCACCGACGACACGTTATTTGCCCTGGTGTCCGGCGACGGGCTGTACCGCTCTGAAGATGCGGGCGCGACGTGGGCGCCAGCAGGGCCGGGCGTGGTAGTCAGCGCCTTTGCGGTGTCGCCCAACTATGGAGAAGATACGCTGGTGGTGGCTGTGGCGGAAGCGGACGGACATCTCTACCTGTCGACCGACGGGGGGGGAGCTGGTCGGCCGTGGGGTTGGCGCTCGATCCAGGCGGGAAGCATACGCTTTCCTTTTCGCCCACTTTCAGTCCGGGCGACCCCGTGATCGTGGCAGCCAGCTCGGCTGACTCTGGCGCTTATCGTTCGGCAGACGGTGGCACCACGTGGGAGCCGGTGGGTTGGTACGATCCTGCCGCTTCGTACGAAGGGGGCTTTGTTGGGGGTGGGGTGCAGGCGCTGGCGCTGGGACCAAGCGGCACGTGGGACAATGTGGCGCTGGCAGGAACGGAGAGCGGCCTCTACTACTCGGGCGACCGTGGCATTCACTGGTGGCAGGGCCACGACCGGGGCATGCCAGCCCTGGATGTGCGCGCGATCGCCACGGCACCCGGCGCGCCCGAGGTGTTGCTTGCCGGCGCCAGCTTTTTCCATCACCAGCGGGTGGACGGCGGCACGCCAATGTCGCTCGACGGCGCACTCTACCTGTCTGTGGACGGCGGCGCCAGGTGGCGCGACGTCACGGGGCGCCTGGATCGGGTAACAGGTGTGGTCTTTTCTCCTGCGTTTCTCGACGACGGCGTGGCGTTTGCGACGACGGGCACGCTGGGGCAGCATGGTTTTGCCGATGGTGGCGTGTATCGCTCGCTCGACGGAGGAGAAAACTGGGAAGAGGTCATGTCCGACAGGATTTGCCGCGGGCTCGCGATCTCGCCCGACTTTCGTACAGACGAGACGGTGTGGGTAAGCCAGTCAACCTACTCGGCGGCGCTCGGCCTGTTTCGCTCGACCGATGGCGGACAGACGTGGCAGGCGCTGGCGCCTGACATTCACGCGCACGTCCTGGCTCCCTCGCCTGGCTATGCGGCTGACCAGACCCTCTTTGCCGGCACCCTGGATGCCGGGCTGCAGCGATCGACGGACGGCGGGCTGTCGTGGAGCCAGGTGTTCTCGCGGCCGGTTGGCGCGCTGGCGGTGTCGCCGGCCTTGGGTGCGAGCCGCACGTTGTACGCGGGCGTGGATGAGCCGCTGGCGGCAGGTGAGATCTATTGCTCGACAGATGGCGGTGACACGTGGGAGCGCGTGGGCGCAGAGATTCCGGCTTGGTCGGAAGCAGGCTTGCTGCACATTGCAGATCTGGCATTTGCCGTCGACGGATCGGTGCTGGCAGGGGTGTACTATGGCTCCGAATCGGGCGATGGTGCCGTGTATCGCTCGGTCGACGGCGGGAGTAGCTGGGCGATGGCTGGTACGGAAATGGGGGACACAAGTGTGCTGGACGTAGCCTCGGTGCCGGCAGGGTCGCTGCGCGTGTATGCTGCCACGACGAGGCGGGCGCCGGCCGATGCCGGGCTGTGGAAGGTGGACATAAAACAGGGCGGGCCGGCGGAGCCGGGGGCCTGGACGACGGCAGGGCCACATGGTGTGCGGGCGCATGCTTTGGCTGTGTCGCCCGCGTTTGCCGGCGATGGGGTGGTTCTGGCGGGCGAATGGTCACAGGAGCGGGGCAGCGTTGAGTCGGGGTCAGGGATCTACCGCTCGACGGATGGCGGGGCGACGTGGCAAGCGGCGACAGGGGGGATGGAGTTCGTCTCTGGCAGCCTGGCGGTGCACGATCTGGCCTTCTCGCCCGATTTCGCGACGGATGGGACCGTGTTCGCAGCGACAGGCGGGGGGGTGTTCCATTCTACCGACGGCGGACAGAGCTGGACGTGGGCCAGCCGCCTCTACGATGGCCCACCAGGAATCATCACCTCGGTAGCGGTGGCGCCGGATTATGGCGCGAGCGGCCACGTGCTGGCTGGCAAGGGGTGGGGCGGCGTGGCGGTCAGCACCGACGGTGGCCTGAATTGGACGGTGCACCACGACGTGGGCGGCATGGCGGCGGTGGCCTACTCGCCGGGCTTTGCAGCCGACAGGGTTGCGTTTGCCGGAGGGTGGGCGTCGCTGAGCCGCACAGAGGACTCGGGGGCGACGTGGACTGAAGTACTGACGGCGACGCCTATCGGCGCGCTGGCCCTATCGCCTGCGTACGCGGTCACTCCTACTCTATTTGTGGGCGGCGATGGGATCTATGTCTCAAACGACGGGGCGATGAGCTGGATCAGCACTACGCTGCCGGGCGACCCGTTCCTGGTGAGCGCGATCACGCTATCTCCGGCGTTTCCGGCCGATCCCACGCTTTTTGCCGGCTCGAACGAAGGGCTCTACCGCTCCCCGGATGGCGGCGAGACGTGGGCGGTGGTGGCCGGATATCCAGGCGGGGCGGTGCACGCGATTGTCCTCTCGCCGGCCTGGCCGGGCGAGGCGGTGATGCTGGTGGGGAGCGACGATGGGGTGTACCGGAGCGACGATGGGGGCGGCACCTGGACCCTGCTGCCGGGAATGGCGCCGTTGGGTGCCGGCGCTGTGGCGATGGTGGGCAGTGGTGTGCCGGCCGCCGGCACGGAACGGCACGGCGTGTACCTGGGCAGCGCCGGTGGCACAGGCTGGGCGCCCTTGGGCCTGCAACAGATGTCGTCGTACCGGGTGAGTGCGATCGCACCATCGCCAGCGTACAGCAGCGACGGGACGATGTTTGCCGCGCTCGTCAGCCGGTTGAGTATCGGGGCCATGGTGTGGCGCACGATGGATGGCGGCAGCACGTGGGAGACTCTGTACTCCACGGATTATGTCGGGGGCCTGGCGGTGTCGCCCGACTTGGCGCAGGACGCGACGGTGTACGCCGGCGGCGGACAGCATCACGTCGCGCGCTCGACCGATGGCGGCACGACCTGGGAGCCTGTGGGCACGTGGCCAG
>JAFGIA010000086.1 GCA_016929795.1 Anaerolineae bacterium | reverse complement strand
ACCAGGCCGCCGCCTGTGCTGGTGGGCCGGCTGACGTGGCACTGGCCGCAGCTAGTGTGGCACGAGTCGCAGTGGTTGTTCATCATCACTTCGAGCTGGGGCATTTTGGACGGCTCGCTGCGCGCGGCCAGCACCGTGGTGTAGCCGGTCAGGTTAGAGTGCAGGCTCTGCTCTTCGGCGGCCACCTGGGTGGGGTGGCAGCCGCCGCAGGCCTTAGCCGAAGCCGGATCGCGGACCAGGTCCTCGTGGGCTGCTTCCTTTTCGGCGGCACCGCCTACACCGCCGTGGCAGGCGATGCAGCCGTAGCGGCCGTGAATCGTCTCAAAGTAGGCTTCTTGGTCGAGGAATACCTTTTGCCATACCTCCAACGGAGGTAAAGTGCCCCCTCAGCCCTCGCCTTCTGAAAGTTCTTCGACGACCTTCGCCTCCTTGGCCACGGACTGCAGTGTTTCCTGGTTGGTGTGACAGCTAACGCAGGTCTGGTCGCTCACTTTTTCGACCGGCTCCTTGCTGGGGGCCGCCAGCGGAAAGTTGCGAGCCTGTGGCGTGGGTTCTGGGGGCGGAGGCGGGGCCTCGGTGGGCGGTGGGGCGTAGACCGTGGCCGTCGGCGGCACTGCGGCGATGGCTGCCGGCTCGGCGCAACCGGCCAAAACCAGGCTGCCCAGAAACAGCAGCCCCAACATGGCCACGACCCCAATCGGATCAGCCAACAACCTCTTTGTTCTGTTCATACGCCTCTCTCCAAGTAATCTTGGTCCGGCCTCGCCAGGCGACCAACGGGTGGACGAGTGCTCGGACTCGACGAAAGCCAGTCCGGACCGGTGGGCGGGCAGGACCACTCGCTCACCAGTTTGGATCGCCGACCACCTTCCCCTCTACTATCTGGACCAGGGTCGGTTTGCCTGGTGGCACACGGTACAATCGGCCTCGCTCCGGCCGTCCCCCGCGTGGCTCTCGGGCGTGCTGTGGCAGGTGGTGCAGTTGGGATCGAGATCGGTAAAGGTTTCAAAGTGGCAGCCCTGGCAACTGACCTCGAGATGCCGGCCCTTGTACTGATCCCAGTGTTCGACGTGCTCGTCCCACACTTGAGCCACCAGGTCCCAGGTGGCGCCGGCGTCGTGGCACTCGGTGCAGTCATGCTCGCCCCAGCCGGTGTGACCGGAAACGTGGCAGTCGGTGCAGGTGTTGTTCAGCCCCTTAAAGTTGGGGTACTGGTGGCAGTCAAAGCAGGCCAGCTCGCCGTGCTTGCCAGGCAGCTCCACAGGGTGGATGTGAGCGTCTGTCTCTGTCCACACCTCGGTGGAAGAGTGGCAGTCGTCGCACGTCAGCGACGCCGCCACGTCGTGAGGGCCGATGTGGCAGGCGTCGCAGTCGCTCAACTGGACTTCCAGGTTGCGGTCCTCGTGGCAATCCAGGCAGATTGCCATTGAGCAGGACGTCTCGCCCGACACCGGGTCGAACCCGTGGCCCACACCGCCGTGGCAGTCGCTGCAAAAGAGGGTGCCGGGCTCGCCGTGGACGATCCAGTTTTCGACAATCTGGTGCGGAACGCGCAGCCGGTCGCCGGGGATCTCGGCGGGCAGGTTGGCATGGCAGATGACGCACTGCTTGGGGTCTGCCTGGCTCATGTCGGCAATGAGCCCCGTGTGGCCGGTCCTTTTGTCCTCCGCCTGGCCGTTGCCCCCGTGGCAGGCTACGCAGCCCAGCCTGCCGTGGGTGGTCATGACCGATTCCGGCTCGATGAGGTACTTTTCCGCTGTGGTCGGATCCGCAGTGTTGGCTCGCAGGCTGGGCAGCGACACGTGACAATCGTGACATCCGTCAGACAGGGTGCGGCTGTAGTTGATCGCGGGCAGGGTGGGCGTCGGTTCAATGCGCCCCGGGCTCAAGGTATAGCCCGCCGGCTCCAGCAGCAAGCCCAACAGGATGGCGATCCCGGCCAGCAGCAGGCCGATGGGGATGATAGTCCAGCGGGGCCATTTCCTGACTGCGCGAAGGCTGATCTTTGGGCTCATGGTTTCTCCCTCCCCAGGCCTAGACCGTCACCGGAATGGCCGCGGCAATGATCAGATAGCGCACGAACAGGCCGGCGATCACGATGCCGATGCCCGACAATATGCCCGAGATATAGCCGTGGGCGTGCCGGGCATAGGCGTAGGCGTGGACCACAAAGGGATAGAACAGGCCCGTGCCCACGACCAGCACCCAAAAGACGACGCTCCGCTTGCCGACGAGGATCAGCTTGGCCGATTCTGCGGCCTCGCCTCCCTGGCTCAAGGCCAGGACCAACAACAGCGCCAGCAGCGCCATCTCCAGGCCGATAAAGACCATGTGGGCCAGGGGCATAAAGTTTAAGCGCCGGTGGATCTCGGGGATGGCCAGGGTAGCCGCCAGGTCAAAGGCCAGCCCCATGCCGGTAGAGATGGCCGACACCAGGAACAGGATCGGCAGGACCGGTGTGTTCCACAATGGCACGGCCCGTACCACACTGAGCAGCACGCCGGTATAGATGGCCGTGCCGACTGCCAGGACCAGGCCCACGCTGCACACGACGCGCTTGATGCGGCGGTAGGGCAGCGTCTCGGGCAGGAAGCGCAGCCGCTTGCGCAGCCAGGCCAGCGCGCCGGGGTGGACGTGCATCACTTCGAGCGCGCCATAGAGGAAACAGAGGGGCAAAAACAGGGTCAGGATCCATATGCCCCAGGTCATGACCGAGCTAGAGTGGGTGAACATGAAAAAGATGCGCCACGGCTCGCGCAAGCCGGCGCCCAGGTCAAAGACGAGCAAAAGCGTGCCGATCAGGAGCAGCGGGCCGCTGACCCCGGCGCCGACCAGGGATGTGGGGCAGTATTTCTGCTTGTAACGCTCGCCGCTCAGCTCCATAAAGGCGGCGATGATGAACGCCCCAGCGCCCATGCCCCCCAGGAAAAGATAGATTGCGACCAGCCATCCCCAATGATGTTCAGCCATCGTTGCCCTCCGTTTTGCGGGATCAGGTCTGGGCCCTAGCTGCCCGGAAAGATATAGTGTAGGACGCCCGGCTGTGTGCCAAACTCCGGGTGCAGCGTTTGAGCCCGGCCCGAAGCCAGGATCGCGGCGATTTCAGGATCGTCACGCCGGCCAAAGATGCGCGCCCCCAGCACGCAGGCCTGGACGCAGGCCGGCAGCCCGCCACCCAGCACCCAGTCGAGGCAGAGCCAGCACTTGTCCACCAGGCCCGTGTTCTCGTCAAAGGCGCGGGCGTCGTACGGGCAGGCCACGGCGCAGTACTTGCAGCCTACGCACGTCTTGTCGTTGATCAACACCACGCCGCTCTTGTGGTGATAGGTGGCGGCGGTGGGGCAGACGTGCTCGCACGGCGCGTCCTGGCAATGCTGGCACTGCACCGGCAGGAACCAACGGTTCTGTTCGTCGCCTTTGGGGAGAATGCGGATGTAGCTCTTGTCTTCGGGAAGGTTGTTGCGTTGGTGGCAGGCCAGCTCGCAGGCCCGGCAGCCGACGCACTTGTTGAGGTCGATGATCATCACATATTCCGACTTGGCCTGGGCCAACGCCTGTCGCAGGGGGATCCAAGCGCCGCCAACGGCGACCAATAGGCCGCCTGTCGCGCTGGCTTTAAGAAATGCCCGGCGCGAGACGCCTTTCTGCTCCTTCCCGGCAGGGGCGGACAGGCCGGTGTCTCGCGTTTCAACCTCTACGATCTTGCCCATCGTCCGACTCCTTTGTTCTCTGGCGCTGCCTGTATTTGCTCAGTCCTGGATACTCAGTAGTCCTATTTCTAGAGCCAATGATAACATAGTGCTTGGCTTGTGTCAAGAATGCTGAGATTTGATGTTTTTTCTATTTTGT
>JAFGIA010000085.1 GCA_016929795.1 Anaerolineae bacterium | reverse complement strand
TTCGCGGGTAAACGCCTTGATCTCGCGGATGCCCGACAGGTTGTCGTTCAGCGCCGCGTTCAGCTCGCCCAATTCGGCCTGCCGCGCACGGAACGCCGGCCGCACGTACTTGGTCACGCCGCGCATGGCGATCACGATCAGCGGCACCGGGATCATGCTCAGCAGCGCCAACTGCCAGCTCATGCTGAACAGGACCATGCACACGCCGGCCAGCATCAACACATTGACAATTACGTCGGGCACGGCGTGGGCGATCAACTGTTCCAGCAGCTCCGAGTCGTTGACCACGCGCGACATGAGCTGTCCCGTCTGCTTGTCTTCATAAAAGCGGAGCGACAGGCGCTGCAGATGGCGGTAGGTGTCGGCGCGCACGTCGGCGACCACGCTCCAGCCCGCGACGTGGGCCATGTAGCTGCGCAAAAACCTGAGGAACCCGCGCGCCACGTACACGACGAGGGCCACGATCGCCAGGCGCGTCACCGTGTCCAGCGCCTGCTGCCCTGTCGCCGGAGCGGTGACGGTGCCGACCATCGTCTTGACCAACCACGGCGCGAGCAACTGCACGCCCACGAGCAGCAGCATGCTCACCATCGTCACGATCAGGGGCCGGGCATAGCGCCGGGCACACTTGAACACAAATTTGAACGAGTCCAATGTTTTCCTCCACGCTGTGTGGCCACTGGCCACATACTTTGCCGACTAAGCAACGACTCAAAAAAAGGAGCGTCAGTCGCCCGACGCACGTACCAGGTTTTCGCGGATCTGGAGGAAAAAGCGGCGCAGCAGCACCCGCTCTTCCAGCGTGAACCCGTCAAACGCTTCCTGTTCGAGCGTTCGCCACACCTGCCGCACGTCTTCCTGCACCGCGCGCCCTGCCTCCGTCAGGTACACCCGCGACACGCGCTGGTCATCCGGGTCCTGCCGCCGCTGCACAAAGCCATTCTTCTCCATGCGACTGATCATCTTGGTGATCGTCGCCGGCTGCACCTCGAGAGAGCGCGCCAGCTCGGTGTGAGTCAGTCCATCCTGCGCCCACAGCGCACGCAGCACAGGCGGCTGCCCGCGATAGAGGCCGATCCCCTCCAGCAGGCTCTGCACGCGCGCGTGCTTCAGTTTGCAGATCTGTGCAAACAAAAAGTCGAGCGTCTCCGATTCGGACCACTGGCTCACGCGCACCCCCTTCTGAGCGCAGAGAATTAATTAGCCGGTTAACTATTCGATCCGATTATACCCGGGATCGAGCCTGTGTCAAGTTGGGAAAAGCGGAAGGATGAAGTATAATCGACGGGCGGGTTGGACCAGGGATAGGGAAGAATGAGTGGCGAATCGACTGCATCCAGGCAAGAACCAACAACCGTAGAAAAGCTGCGTGGACTGCCATGGGGCGTGGCGTGGAGCGTGTCGAACTCGATCTTTGCCCAGTTCACCTTCTTTGGCTCGATCTTTGTCCTCTACCTCAACACCCTCGGCCTGGACAAGACGCAAATCGGCAGCTTGCTGTCGCTCCTGCCATTTTTTGGCATCGTCGCCATATTTGTCGCCTCCACGGTGGCACGCTTTGGCTACAAGCGCACGTTCATCCTCTCTTTCACTGCGCGCACCGCGATGGCGGTCCCGCTGCTCGTCATCCCGGCACTTATCGGCCAGTTTGGCAAAGGCCCCATCCTCGTCTTTATCGTCGTTACAGTGGCTGCCTTTGGCCTCTTTCGCGCCGTCGGGTTCACCGCGTTTTACCCCTGGCTGCAGGAGCAGGTGCCCGACTCGGTGCGTGGCAAGTATTCGGCCATCAAGAATTCCCTGGCCAGTCTGGCGGCGATGTTCGCCATGGCGGGGGCAGGCTACATCCTCGGTTCTGACCCTGACCTCGACCGTTTTGTCATCGTCATTTCCGCAGGCATTCTGTTTGGTATCCTCTCTATCTGGACGGCCACGCGAATACCCGGCGGTGCTCCGATCCCCAACGCGGCGAGTGAAACCAGCTCCTACCGCGAGATGGTCGCTGCCGGCAAGGACCCGAACCTGGCCTACTACCTGGTCGGTGTGGGCCTGATCACGCTGGCCACCACCCCCCTCGTCTCATTTGTGCCACTGTTCATGAAGGACGAGGTAAGGCTCAGTGCCAACCAGGTGGTGTGGCTTGACACGGCTGTCCTTCTCGGCGGGCTGGCGTCGAGCTACCTGTGGGGGTGGCTCACCGACCGTTACGGCAGCAAGCCGGTGATGACGTCGAGCATCTTTTTGCTGCCACTCCTGCCCCTGGCCTGGCTGTTCATGCCGCGCGGCGTCACGTGGAGCCTTTACCTGGCCCTCGCGATTGCGGTGGCACAGGGCTTGATCTATACCGGGTGGAACATCAGCTCAGGACGGCTCCTTTTTGTGCGCGTGGTGCCTGTCGAAAAGAAAAGTGCCTACCTCGCGCTCTATTATGCGTGGATGGGCATCGCCGGCGGCCTCGCCCAGCTCCTTGGCGGGTGGCTGGTGGACCTGACCACGGGCTTGGATGTGCGGTGGGGGATCCTGCACCTTGGGTCGTATACGACCCTGTTCACGCTGGGCATCATTCTGCCGCTCGTCAGCGCCGCCCTCTTGCGCCGGGTGCAGGCCGACAGCAGCGTGAGTGCCAGGCAGTTCGCCGGCATGTTTCTGCGCGGTAATCCCTTCCTGGCCCTGGAGAGCGTGGTGCGCTACCACCGGGCGCGCGACGAGCGAGCCGTAGTCGTGATGACCGAGCGCCTGGGCAGCGCCAGAAGCCCGCTGACCATCGAGGAGCTGCTCGAGGCGATCCACGATCCTCGCTTCCCGGTCCGTTTTGAGGCGATCGTGTCGATCTCGCGCCATGGCCCCCATGCGCAGCTCACTGACGCGTTGATCGAGACACTGGAGGGCAACGAACCGGCGCTCAGCACCATGGCCGCTTGGGCACTGGGCCGCATCGGCGATGAGCGGGCAATAGCGGCGTTGCGGCACGGGTTGAATGCGCGCTATCGCTCGGTGCAGGCACACTGTATCCGGTCGCTGGCCACGCTCGGGGATCAAACCGTGCTCGACCTCGTCGTGCAGCGCCTGGAAATAGAAGAGGACGTCGGGCTGCAGCTCGCCTTTGCCTCTGCCGCAGGCATGTTGGGCGCGACGGCGGCGACAGGCCGCCTGCTCACCCTGCTGCGTGACGCGCGCGGCGAGGACGCGCGCGTCGAGTTCACACTGGCCCTGGCCCGCCTGGTGGGCCAGGAGCACGGCTTTGTGCAGTTACAGCGCCGGGTAGCGACAGAGCCGGGCACGGCTCTCTCTCAGGCGGTGACTGCGCTGCAAGGCAGGCTGGCCCGGTTACCTCTATATGAGATAGACGCCAGGCAGAGACTCGACAAAGCCGCTCTCGCCTTTGCACAAGAGGATGTGCCAGGCGGGACCACGCTGCTCCGCGAAGCGCTGGCGTGCCTGGCTGTCAATCAGATCGAAGGCACCTGCAGCGCCATTGTACGCGAATGTATCAGCCGCCTGAGCGAGTTTGGCGCGCAGCGGATCGAGTATATTCTCCTCGTCCTCAACGCATTCGACTGTGGCTAGCCCGGCCTGGCGATCACACCGATCCACTCTGTTCCATCGGCATACGGTGTGCCCGCCAGGTCGCCCCACACTCCCTCGACAAGAAATCCGTTGGCCTCAAGCTCGGCCGTAATCGACGCCGGCGTATAGTCCTGGAACCAGTTGCGGTACACCGACAGCGTCCCATCCACCTCGACGACGACGTACTGGTCGAGATAGATCGATTGGTCTGGGTAGTCGAACCCCCGCTCCAACACCAGGTGCCAGCCCGGCTTCCAGAACCCACCATCGGCCACGTACCAGTCACGCCTCAGACCATATCGCGCCCTGTGCGCGCGCGTCGACACGTCGAAGGCAAAAACACTGCCCGGCCTGAGCGCGCGGCGCACGTTGCCCAGCAGCCGGCGGCGATTCTCGGGCGCGAGCACACAATAGTCGCCATAGATGAGCAAGGCGGCGTCGTACTGCTGCGCAGCGTCGAGCGTGAGATAATCCTGGTAGCGGTAGGTGATCTCCAGGTCGTGCTCCCGCGCGTAATTGGCCGCGTACTCGATCGAGCGCCGCGAATAGTCGACGCCGGTCACGCATAGCCACCGCTGGGCCAGACGCGTGGCATATAGCCCGGGCCCGCAGCCAAGGTCGAGCACGGCGTTGCCAGGTTCCAATCCCAGCGCCTCGACGAGCCACGCTACCGTACGCTCTATCGTCTCGGGCCGGCGGCTGGCTGCCTCGATATTCGGGTCGAGGTGTATAGCCAGCATCTGCTCCGAGATGTGAGGATCGTCCCAGAAGAGTGGCTCGCCAGGCGTGAAGGGCGCCGGCGCGCTCTGAAGCCCGGCAAGGCATGCCAGCGCCAGCGTACCCGCGCTATCCAGCAAGGAGAGCCGACCATCACGGCTTCGATCTGCCATGGGGTGGCCTAGGGCAACGGGCGGAGCGGCGTGCCGGTGATATAATTCTCGAGCTGTTCGATCACAAACTCTTGCTGCGAGATGATTTCCTTGACGACGTCTCCGATCGAGATCAGGCCGACGACACGCTGTGCTTCTATCACAGGCAGATGGCGAACGCGCTTTTCGGTCATCACCGCCATGGCTTCTTCCACCGTCCGGTGGGGCGGCACACACACAGGGCGCTCGGTCATGATCTCGCCCACCTTTGTATCTTGCGCACACCTGCCCGCGAGATCCATCTTGCGGGCATAGTCGCGCTCAGACAGGATCCCGAGCAACCTGTCGCCGTCCATAACCAGCACGGCGCCGATGTTCTTCTCGGCCATTAGTTCGAGCGCCTCGTACATCGTCGCGTCGGCGGACACCGACCAGATGTCCGTGCCCTTGACGCGCAGCAGATCCCTGGCTGTCCTTTTCATACCCAATTCCCTCCAAAGATTGATGCCGGGTGGAAAGGATGGCACAAATTCGTGTTCCGATCCAGCCCCGATCATTACGCCCCAGTATAGCGTTCCAGCGCCTCTCTGTCAAACCCAACCCCGCAATGATTCACGGCCGGGCGGTTGGAAGATTGGCCCAACCTTCCAACCGCCCACTTTCTTGACGCATCAGCCTTGCTGGCGTACAATGAGTTCACACCAGGTGTAGAGGGATCGCAATGCGCGAGATCGAAAAAGCCTTCGAGCCGATCGACTTGTTTGCCCGACAGCAAATGGAGATAGCCGGCACCCCGGCGATGGTCCTGGCGGTGACCGACAGGGAGGGCGCGCGCCTGGTTGCCGTCCACGGGTTCTCAGATCTGGCGGCGCGCGTTCCTGCCCACGCCGGCACGCTGTTCGAGATCGGCTCCATCAGCAAATCGTTCACCGCCATGGCCCTCCTCCAGTGGCGCGAAGAGGGCAAGCTCGACCTCCATGCCCCGGTCACGCACTACCTGCCCTGGTTCCACACGCGGTCACGCTACGCGCCGATCACCGTGCACCACCTGCTGTGCCACACGGCGGGCATCATCAACGGCACTGATTTCACCACCGAGGCGTGTTACGAGTCCTGGGCGCTGCGAGACACCGAGGCCACGACGCCGCCCGGCACTCACTTTCACTACTCGAACGTGAGCTACAAAGTGCTCGGCCTGGTACTCGAAGCGGTCGCTGGACAGGACTATGCCACAGTCATACAAGCGCGGGTCCTCGCCCCCCTGGGCATGGCCGACACCGTGCCAGTCATCACCCATGCCGTGCGCCCGCGCCTGGCAATAGGCTACGAGCCGGTGTGTGACGACCGCCCGGCGCCTCCCGGCGGGCTGCTCGCCCCTGCGCCCTGGTTCGAGACGGGCACGGCCGACGGCAGCATTGCGTCGACGGCGAGCGACATGGCGGCCTACCTCCGCTTACTGCTGCACCGCGGCGCCGGGCCACACGGCCGCCTCCTGTCCCAGGAAAGCTTTCGCCTGCTGGCAGGGCGGGCCATCGCGCTGCCCCAAGACGAGCAAGAGCGCGGCGCCTTCTATGGCTATGGGCTGCAAAGCTCCGAAGAAGAGGGGCACGAGGTATTGAGCCACAGCGGGGGCATGGTCGGCTACTACTCGGCCATGCGCGCTGACCTCGACGCCGGGCTCGGCGTGGTTGTGCTGTGCAACGGGCCGGGTGAGCCCGAAGCCATCGCACGTACCGCGCTGCGCCTACTCCGGAGTGCAGCGCGCGGCGATGACCTGCCCCCGCTGCCGCCGCCGCCAGACTCCACCCATGTCGACGACGCCACCGGATACACCGGGACCTATCGCTGCGAGGAGCGCGCGTTCGACCTGGTGGCGTTAGGGGACCGGTTGATCATGGCCTACCGCGGCATCCGCCTTCCCCTCGTGCAGCGCGGCGCAGACCGCTTCTATGTGCCCCATCCCGATTTCGCCCTCTTTTTGCTACATGTGGAGCGGGCAGAGAGCCGCGTAATCGGTGCGGGCCATGGCGCACACTTTTACGTGCGGAATGGAGCATCTCTGCCGGGGATCGCCGGGCCCTCGCCCGACTGGCTAGCCTACACCGGCCACTACCGCTGCCACAACCCGTGGCTCAACAACTTGCGCGTCGTGCAACGCCGCGGCAAGCTCCTCTACGTGTGGCCATCGGGCCACGAAGAGCCGCTCGTGCCCCTCGCAGACGGCTGTTTCCGCGTCGGCGCCGACGAGCACTCGCCCGAGCGCCTCTGCTTCGACACGATCGTCGACGGGCGCGCCGTCCGTGCGATCCTGTCAGGCTGCGCCTATTACCGAACGTTCACGCCGTAACACGACCGGAAGCCAGGCCCGGAGCAAATGCCTCCCCCAAGAACTCGGCAATGCGCCGGTAGAGCACCCGCTGGTTCTCCGGCCGGCCAATGCCATGCCCCTCGTCTTGGAACGTCAGCAACTCGTACGCGACCCCCGCCTCCTCCAACGCCTGCCGCACCACCTTCACGTTCTCCGGCGTGACGTTCGGGTCCTGCAGGCCCTGCACGATCAGCAGCCGCCCTTTGATATTCTCCACGGCGTAGAGCGGCGACCGCTCCCTGTACCGCGCTGGCACCTCGGCCGGTGAGCCCCCCATCATCTCCTCGCTCAACGGCCGCAGGTCGGGGCGCGTCGTCTCGTAATCGACCACCAGGTCGGTCATGCCGCAGATCGGCGCCGCAGCCGCGACGACGTCTATGGGGAAATGAGTAATCGCCCACCAGGAAGAATAGCCGCCATACGACGTGCCGGTGATGCCTACCTTGCCTCGCTCGGCAATGCCGGCGTCGATCAGCGCCTCGATTCCGGCGCGAATATCCTCCTGCTCGTCGCCGCCCCACCCCCTGTCCTTGATCGCTTCCCTGTACGCCCGGCTAAAGCCGGTGCTGCCGCGATAGTTGGGGGTCAGCACGTAAAAGCCCAGCGACGTCCAGTAGGGGATGGGCGCATCCACCCAGTCCGAGCTGTGCCACGTCGGGCCGCCATGCACTTTGACGATCGTCCCCCTCGGCTCTCCCCTGGCCCGGTAAAGCCAGCCCTGGATCTCGAGCCCATCGGCCGCCCTCCACCGGAAATCCTCGGCCGGCGTCAGATCTGCCGGCGCGAGCAGGGTCCGCTCCCAGATGCGCGTCACGCTTGTGAAGGTCTCGGGCCGCAGAGTGCCGGGATCAAAACGCACCAGGTCGGACGGCTGCACCGAGTTGGAATATTCCCCGATCCATTGGCCACCGTCCACCGGTGCCAGCGGCACCAGGTTGCCGGCGATCGCGGGCAGGGGCGTCTCCTCGCCCGTCTCCGGGTCGAGCCACGACGCCCGCGCCCTGGCGCCCTTTGACTCGATCAGCATCGCCCTGTCACTGCCGTGCGGCACGAATCCGCGCTCAATGTTGCGCCCCGGGTCGTCCACCAGCCAGCGCACGCCTGAGGGGCCTCGGAGGCCGCTGTCCAGGTCCCACACCCCGACCCGGACATGCGTCTCGGCCTCTGCCAGCACCAATGCCCGGCGCCCATCGGGGAACCACGTAGCCGACGCCTTCTTGTCGTCGCCCGCATCGACAATCATCCGCTCCTCGCGCCCATCTATGTCCACCAGCCACACCTGCCGCCCCGCCGGGTTCTCTGCCGCGCGGCGGTAGAGGACGTGCGTGCCGGGGTCGTTCATCTCAGGTTCATAATAGGCCGGCCGGTCCGGCCTGGCCAGGGGCACCCGCTCCCCCGTTTCCAGGTCGTGGCGGTACACCCACGTCGGATCGATCTCTTTCCCCGCCGCCTCGTCCCAGTTGGCGGCGTACACCAGCCACCGTCCATTCGGGTGAAGCTGCCCGCCGCGCAGAAAAAACTCGGGCGCCGGCTCGGTGAGCGGCTGCAGAGCGCCAGGGCGGTCGAGGTCGACGCGAAAGAGCTGGACCCGCTCGTCGCCGTCTGTATCGTGCCCGACGATCACCGCCCGGCTGTCGGGCGTCCACGACACCAGGCACGTATTTTGATCGGTCTCGGTCAGGCGCAGCGGCGGGGTGGACGCGTCCGTGGGCGCCGCCCACACATCCGCCGTCGGCGCCGCCCGCCACCACGTCCACGCCGCCCAGCGGCCGTCGGGCGAGATTTTCGCATCTTCCTCCAGCGTGGGCAGGGTCAACAATGCGTCGAGCAACTCATCACTGTGCATCAGATCTCCTTCCATCAAAAACTCAAATCGTCCATCACGCCCGCATGCACGCCACTTGGTGCCGGCCCGCCACGGCGCGCAACGTCGGGTCCACGTTGGTGCACTCGGCGACCGCCAGCGGGCAGCGGGGGTGAAACCGGCACCCGGCCGGGATATTCACCGGGTTCGGGATCTCGCCGGCAAGGATCGTCCGCTGGCGTCGTCGCCGTGGATTCGGCACAGGCACCACCGACAGGAGCGCGCGCGTGTAGGGGTGCAGCGGCGCCGATAGCACCTCGGCCGTCGGCCCCAGCTCCACGATCCGCCCCAGGTACATCACCGCCATCCTGTCGGTAAAGAACCCCGCCGTCGCCAGGTCGTGCGTGGTGTAGAGGATCGTGATCCCACGCGTCCGGCGCAATTCGTGCAGGAGGTTGAGAATGTCGGCCCGGATCGACACGTCGAGCATCGATACCGGCTCGTCAGCCACCAGCAGCTCCGGGTCGAGCACCAGCGCCCCGGCGATCACCACCCGCTGCCGCTGCCCGCCCGACAACTCGGCCGGGTAGCGATCCCAGAAATGGTCGGCCGGCGCCAGTCCACACGCTTCCAGCGCGCCGCGCACCCGCTCTGCCCGCGCCTCGCCCGAGGCGACGAGGCGATGAATGTCGAGCGGCTCGGCCACAATGTCAAAAATCGTCTGCCGCGGGTTGAGCGCTTCGTACGGGTCCTGGAAGATGAGCTGCGCGCGCTCGCGCAGGCGCATCACGCACCGCCGCCGGCTCATCGCCGCCAGCTCGCCCTCCGGTGTGTCGAGCGATGGCCCGTGACCCACGGCCCATTCCGCCACGTCATAGCCGTCGAACACGATCCGCCCACGGGTCGGCCGCTGCAAGCCCAACACATTCATGCCCACCGTCGTCTTGCCCGAGCCCGACTCGCCGACCAGGGCCACGATCTCGCCCTTGTCGACGGCCAGGCTCACGCCGTCTACCGCGCGCACGGTGCGCCTGGGCCGGCGCCGCAGCGCGTCCCACACCCCCCGCGGCAGTGGAAAGTACTTGTGCAGGTCGTGTACCTCCAGGATGGGCGCCCCGCCGGACCCGGCGCTGTGGCCCACCGCCCCGCCGCTCATGGCGCCTCCTCCAGCAGATAGCACGCCGCGTGGTGGCCTGGAGCCACCGTCACGAGGCGTGGCGGCGCCACCGTGCACCCGTCGATCCGCTGGTGGCAGCGCGGCTCAAAGCGGCAGCCCGGCGGCAGGTCGTCCAGGCGCGGCGGATTGCCCGGGATCGACGCGAGGCCCACGCTGTGTGCCTCGCCCACGCCCATCGTTGCGCCTGCTGTTCGCCTGTCGACGTCAGGAAATGCCTCCAGCAGCCGCTGCGTGTAGGGGTGTCTGGCGTCGTTAAAGATTGCGTCGCCACTCGCATATTCCGCGATCACGCCACCATACATCACCAGCACGTCGTCGCACACCTCTGCCACCACCCCCAGGTCGTGTGTCACCAGGATCAGCGCCAGGTTCAGCTCCGACTGGAGACGCTCCAGCAGCTCCAGGATCTGCGCCTGGATCATGACGTCGAGTGCCGTCGTCGGCTCGTCGGCGATCAGAACCCGGGGGTTACATGCGAGCGCCATGGCAATCACGGCCCGCTGGCGCATGCCGCCGCTGTAGTGGTGCGGGTACTGGCTGCCGCGGCGCGCCGGGATGCCGACCAGCTCCAGCAGCTCGCCCGCCCGCCTGCGCCCCGCGCGCGCCGAGTCGACCGTGCCGTGCAGGCACAGCGCCTCGACGATCTGGCTCTCGACGGTGCGCACCGGGTTAAGCGCGTTCATCGCCCCCTGGAACACCATCGACATCTCGCACCAGCGCACGTGGCGCATCTGCGCCTCGCTGAGCTGCAGCACGTCGCGCCCGCCCAGCATCACCTGCCCGCGCACGATCCGCCCCTCTTCGGGCAGCAGCCGCAGCAGCGCCATCATCACCGTCGTCTTGCCGCAGCCGCTCTCCCCCACCAACCCCAGCGACCGTCCCTCTTCCAGGGCAAAGCCCACCCCATCCACTGCGCGCAGTGCCTGCCCGCCATCGGCCAGATAGTCGACCGCCAGATCCCTCACCTCAAGTAGCGCCATCTCTAATCTCTAATTTCCTGGAGATGCGCTGGCGTCACCATCACCATCCGCCGCGCATCGAACAGGTGGTGGGTGCGCAGGCGCGGGTTGACGATCTGATCCAGCGTGTTGCCGATCAAGATCAGCGACAGGCTGACCCACACGATGGCAAATCCTGGCGGCAGCAGGAACCACCACGCCTCACGGCTGACGGCGCGCTCAAAGGCGAAATTGAGCATCGAGCCCCAACTGATCAGTGTTGGATCGCCCAGGCCCAGGAACGCGAGCGACGACTCGGCCAGGATCGCTACCGAGATGTCGAGCACCGCCTGGGCGATGATCAGCGGCAGCACCTGGGGCAGGATGTGCCGCACGATGATCCGCCCGCTGCTGGCGCCGACCGCGCGGGCGCGCAGCACGAACTGCCGCTCCTTCACCGACAGCACCTGCGATCGCACCAGCCGTGCCGTGTAGGTCCACCCCAGCAGGCCAATGACCACGATGATGTTGGTCAGCCCGCGGCCCATCACGGCAATAATCACCAGCATGAGCGGCAGATCGGGAATGACCATGAGAAAGTCTACAAAGCGCATCAGCGCGTTGCCGACGCGCCCGCCGAAATAGCCGGCGACCAGCCCGACGGTGGTGCCGATGAACATCGACATGAACGACGCCGTAAAGCCGACGAGGAGTGAGACGCGATCGCCATAGAGGAGCTGGCTCAGCACATCCTTGCCGGCGTCGTCGCGCCCGAGCAGGTGGCCTGGCCCTGGCGGCGCCAGGATGTCGTCGGGCGTCACGTCGACGCGCACATCTGGATCGTACGGCGCCAGCCAGGGCGCAAATAGCGCCACCAGCACGACGACCAATAGCATCGCCGCGCCCACAGCCCCCATTGGATTCGAAAAGAACTGTTTCAGCGCCCGCATCGCACCTTTGCCGCCCTGTCATTGCGAGGGAGCGCTAGCGACCGAAGCAATCCCCCCTTTGATATCGCAGCACCCATTCCCTACTCCGCCTTCACCCTTGGATCCAATACCGAGTAGAGTAGATCCGCCACCAGGTTGGCCACGACCACGCTCACCGCCAGCAGCAAGAAGGTCCCCTGCAGCACCGGGTAGTCGCGCTTTTGCACCGCCTCGTACATCAGCCGCCCCAGCCCTGGCCACGAAAACACGGTCTCCACCTGGATTGCACCGCCCACCGTGTAGCCGAACGTCAGGGCGATGATCGTCACCATGGGCAGCATCGAGTTCTTGAGCGCGTGGTCGCGCAGGATGCGCAACGTGCTCATCCCCTTGGCCTTGGCCGTCAGGATATAGTCCTCGGCCAGCACTTCCATCACGCCGCTGCGCATGATCAGCAGGTATTCACTCGTGTACACGATCGCCATCGTCAGCGTCGGCAGGATCAGGTGCTTGCCCACGTCGAGCCAGTACGCCAGCCCATCCTCCGGCTTGAGCCCCGGCGTCGCCATGCCGCCCACCGGCAGCGTGCCCCGCGCCATGATGAGCAGGATGATGCCGAGGAAAAAGGTGGGCAGTGCCCACGTAAAGAGGGCGCCGAGCAAGATGCCCGTATCAAGTTTCGTGCCGCGCCGCCACGCCGCGACCAGCCCGAGCGCCATACCGAGCACGATCGAGATCGTCGTCCCGCCGAGCAGCAGCACCACCGTGCGCCATACCCGCTCGCGCAGCAGATCGACCACGTCCTGCCGCGTCGCGAACGAGATGCCCAGGTCGCCACGCAGCAGGTTGCGCACGTACGCCGTGAACTGGCTGTCAAACGCGCCGAGTACGTCGCCGGCTGCAAGCCGCTCCGTGTCGAACCAGAGCGGCTTGTCGAGGCCAAACGACGTGCGGATTCGCTCCTGCGCCTCGCGGGTCATACGCGGGCTGTGGATGATCAACTTGACCGGATCGCCGGGCATGATCCGGAAGAGGACAAAGTTGAACACCATGACCGCCACCAACGTGGCGGCGGCGAACCCTACCTTGCGCAGCACATAGTTACCGCGCTCCATCTACTCCACCGGCCTCGCCGGCAGGAAGGTTGCCTTCCACACGATATCGGCCGCTTCGAGCCCAAACCCTGTGAACCGGTCGCTGCGATACGCCTGCACCCACTGCTCGTAGGCCAGCATGATGTAGGGCCGGTCCTCGAACAGCTTGGCCTGCATCTGCCAGATCAGCTCGCGCCGCGCCTCCTGGTCGACGGTCACCGCCTGCTGCACGTACATCTCTTCAAACTCGGCGTCGCAGTAGCCGCTGTCGTTCCAGCCGCCCTCCTCGCGCTGGTCACAGGTAAAGATCAGCATGGCAAAGTCGGGATCGGGGTCGAGGCCCCACCCCCACAGGATCAGGTCAAAGTCGAAATCAGGATAGAGGCTGATCAGGCTGTCCTCGTCCATCGGCGTCGGCGGCGCCGAGATGCCGATCTGCGCCAGCCCGTCCGAAATGATCTCGAGCATGCGCGTCTCTGTCGCGTCGTCCTCGGCATAGAGCCGGTACTCGAGCGGATTGCCGTCTGCATCCTCGCGGATGCCATCGCCATCCTGGTCGAGATAGCCCGCCTCGTCGAGGATGATGTTACCTTCCGCCGGGTCAAAAGGCACGTCCTGCACGCTATTGTTGTGCCAGTCACCCATCGAGGTCGGGATGATCGTGCTCGCCGCCTCGGCGTAGCCGAGGAAGGCGACGTTGATGATCTGCTGCTTGTCGATGGCGTGGGCGATGGCCAGGCGCACCGCCGGATCATTCAGGCTCTCGGGCTGCGTGCCGTCCTCGTGCGAGTTGAGGATCAGCTCGTCGACGACGAGCGAATCCATCACCGCCAGCTCGACATTCTCGGCTTCTTCCAGGGTCTGGATCGCCGTGCGCGGCACCTCGTACACAACGTCGATATCGCCGGCCAGCAGCGCCTGGACGATGGCATCTTCGGTGGCAAACTCTTGCCACACCACCCGATCGATATTCGGCGGCCCCTGCCAATACTCCTCGTTCGCTTCCAGGATCAGGTACTCTCCCTCCACCCACTCCACGAGCTTGTACGGCCCGGTGCCGATCGCTGCCGACAGGTCTTCAAACTCCAGGATGTCGTCGTAGGTCATTCCTTCCCACACGCTCCTGGGCAGGATCCAGGTATAGATCAGCAGGGCCTCCATGTTGCCCACGGGGCTGGCGAGGGTGACCTGCAGTGTGGTTGGATCGAGCGCGATGACCTCCTCAAAGTTGGTCAGGTAAGAACTGATCGTCTCGATCTCGTTCTCGATCGTCCAGTTCAGGCTCCACGCTACCTCCTCGGCGGTGAGAGGGGTGCCATCGTGAAAGGTCACACCCTCGCGGATCTTGAAGGTCCACACCAGCCCATCTTCGGATACCTCCCAGCTCTCTGCCAGGCCCGGCCGAAAGTCCGCCACGCCCACTTCTTCGACGAGGGTATCATACAGCAGGTAGCGTATGGTATAATTGTACCACCCGATCGCCGGGTTGGCTGTATCCCAGATGTAGGTTATGCCGATGCGTAGCGTCACGGGTTCCGCTGCCGCCGGCGGTTCGGGAGCCGCCTCTGTCGGCTCTGGCGCCATCTCGGTCGTGCCTGGGGCAGCCGTCGGTTCCGCGGGCTGCGTCGGCTCAGGCGTCGCCCCACACGCTGCGAGCAGCATCACCCCGACAATCCACAACATCCACACGATCTGAAGCTTCCCCTTGTTCATTTCTCCCTCCTTCTCCTTGATCAGGCCCTTATTCCGTATCGTCTCAAAAAGTCGGGGCGGTCTCTGGCCCTGGCCCTGGCTGCCTGGCCCGGTGCAGGTCGCGCCGCGGCCGCACGGGAATGGTGCGGAACTCGCGCACCAGGCGCACGAAATTCTCCACTGTGGTCTCGAACAGCGCCCGGCCAAACTCGGCCGTGGCCACTGTGGGGTCGCCACACACGCCGCTCTCACTGATGCGCGACCACCAATCCTGCCACGACAGCACGCTCGGCTCGTCGTAATCCCAGTTAAAATACTCGAGCTTGACCTGTCCCATCTCGCGCACCGCGCGCTCCATGTGCACCAGGTGCGGCCGCAGGTGGAGCATCATCGCCGTCTCGTACTCGCCCGCGTGCGCCACCCCGCCCGGCCCCGACCGGCGCATCTCTGTCAGCGTCGGCTCTGACAGCGCCGGATCGATCGCCGCATTCGGGCTCATGGCGGCACACACCACCCCCGTGCGTACCACCACCTGGCGCGCCGCCAGGTCGGCGACCGATGCGTTTGAGCCGTGCCCGTTGACGATCAGGATGTGCGTAAAGCCGTGGCGCGCCGGGCTGGCAGCGACGTCGGTCACGTAGCGCAGCAGCGTCTCCGTGTCCACCGTCACCGTGCCTGGAAAGTCCATGTGATGCTCGTCGAGACCGTAGGAGATGAGCGGCATGACGAGCGCGTCGCCGTCGGCACGGCGCGCAACCTCCAGGCAGATCTCCTCGACAATCACATTGTCGGTGCTGATGGGCAGGTGAGGGCCGTGGTCTTCGACGGTGCCAAAAGGCAGCAAAATCGCGGGCTGGTGAGCGAGCGCCTCCCGCATCTCGGGCCAGGTCAACTCATCGTACCGCACGGTTGGCATATTTCCCCCCCGGTAGTTCGTGGGCGCTGTGGGCGCCTTGGACGCGCGACAGATGAACAGCACCGGCAAACCGGCAGGGCTTGATTGTACCACGAAATCGAACCGGCAGCAAGCGCCGGCAGGCATGTACAGCAATCCTCCGGATTGTGCCTCTCACAACCCAGAGGGTTGTGTCACATCAATGCGCTATGGCCCGCAGAAATCCGACGGCATTCTCCCCCAGCCGCCGCACGGCGTAGCCGCCTTCCTGCACCACCACCGTGGGCAAGCCAAGCTGGCCGATCCGCCGCCCCACCTCGCGCACATCGTCTGCCGTCAGCCGGAATCCGCCTTCTGGATCATCCTCAACCACGTCCAAGCCGACGGAAACTACCAGGTAGCGCGGTGCAAACCTACCCACCATGTCCAGCGCCTCGCCGAGGGCCGCCAGGTACTCCCGACCGGCCGTGCCGCGCGGCAGCGGCCAGTTTCGGTTCGTCCCCCTGCCTGCCCCCGTCCCCAGCTCATCGGCGGCCCCCCAATAGTAGGGATATTCCTCGTCGGGGTCGGCGTGCAGCGAGCAGTAGAGCACCGCCGGGTCGCCGTAGAATACGAGCTGGGTACCATTCCCATGGTGATAGTCGACGTCAAGCACCGCCACCCGCTCTCCGTCCCTCGCCAGGCGCCGCGCGGCAATGGCGGCATTGTTCAGATAGCAGTACCCGCCATACAGGTCAGGGCCCGCGTGGTGGCCCGGCGGACGGCACAAGGCATAGGCCACCCCCTCTCCCCCCTGCACCCTGCCTGCGGCGGTCAGCGCGCACTGGGCGCTCCAATAGGCGGCCTGCCACGTGCCCTCCAGGATCGGGCTTCCCCACCCAAAGGCGTAATATCCCTTCTGCCACATCACCGGCCCGGGCCTGCGCATCGCGTGGCGCCCGGCGAACGTCCACACCATCACCGGGCCGGCCTCGTCATAGTGCGCCGCCTGTGCAGCATAGACGCTCTGCAAAAACTCGACATAGCCCGCGTCGTGCACGGCCAGGATCGGCGCCAGGCCGTGGTCTTTCGGCTCCACCACCGGCCCCAATCCCGCCTCGCGTACCGCCGCCACAATTGCTTCTGCCCGTGCAGGCACTTCAAAACTGCCGAGCGGCCTGTCCTCGACGATCACGCCCTCTGTATCGTGGAGCTTGTGTTGTTCTGTGTACACTGTGAGCATGGCTATAGCCTACACGCCAGATATTCCGCCTGGCAGGGTGGGCCCGGCGCGGCCCATATCACCCGATCGGTCAGGTCCATGACCAGCGACGCCAGGGTCACTTCGCGTTCGTGCGGCGGGTCGGCAGGGTCCTCGTGCACGCAGATCGAGTTCGGATAATTTACGTGATCGCGCAGGATCATCTGCAAGCCTTCGACCGTCACGTCGCCGAGCTGCGCCCGCAGCAGGCGCCTGGCGCGGTTCAGGCGCACGTGCGAGCTCGAGTAGGTGCCCGCCTCTTCCAGCTCCTGCATCTTGGGCGCAAGGTAGTGGTTCGTGTGCACCAGCCAGCCGTCGTCACCGTAGCTGATATCGTGCGTCGTCGCCGACGTCTCGATCGAATACAGCTCACCATGCGCGTCCGCCAGCAAGTAGCTGTAGCCGCCAGCACGCAGCTTGGGCACGCACGCGCGGATCGCCTGGCCGATGGTGCGCGCGTTGAGCACCGCCCGCGAGCAGAGGACGCGTGGCACCCCCACCCGCCCATCCGTCGGATAGACCGAGTTGATCGCAACCCCGATGCCGTCGGCATTCAGGCCGATATTGACGAGCAATGGCCCATACGTCATGCCGATGAACGGCGGGCCGTCGTCCGGCCTGGCGCGCACCAGGTAAACGTTCTCGCTGTCGACGCTGCTCCAATCCTCATTGTGCGCCAGGAGGACGTGCCCGTCGCGCGCCTGGTCATCGCGCACCGACATGCACGTGCACCCCCACACCTGTTGGTGCGTCTCTGTCAAGCCCTCGTAGCAATTGAGCGTCCACACCTCGTGAAAAGAGAGACCTGCCCCTTCTGCCACGCCGCGCAGCTCTTCCACGTACAGGGGGAACGCCTCCTCGGCGTAGGGCAGAAACTTGCGCGCCTCGCGCACGGCCTGCTCCCACGTCATATTGATCGCCTTGGGAATGATCTCGCGGTAACGCGCCACCGCTGCCACATTCTTTTCGCGGCACCCCTCCCCCTGTTGCTCTCCCCGAGCTCTGGCCCCCCCCACGACCTCGATCAGGGGCAGCGGCGCCTTGTTTGTCGTTTCCATGATCCTCACCCCCCTCGGTGTCCCCACCGGCACCAGCACCGGTCACGCCCTCAATCCTACCACAAGATCTATCAATCTACCAATCTATAACCTGGGGGATGTAGCGCGGATTGCCCATCCGCCCTACATCCCGCCCCGACTTGGATGATACAATCTATCAATCTGCCACACCTTGACCGTGCAGCATAGCTGTGCTACTATGCGCTCATCCTGATGGGGAGGTGCCAGGTTGACCACGTCCATTCCCTTCATCGAAGTGCAGGGAACCCACAGACAGGTGGGCGAGCAGATCGGGCAGGCGCTGTCGCCGCAGATCGGGCGGATGGTATCGCGTATGCGCGGATGGCTGCCGGCCGGCGTGCTATGGGAGCAGGCGCTCGACAGGGGGCGTCTCTTTCTGGCGCACAGCCGCGCCGCCTATCCCCAATACGTGGAAGAGCTGGAGGGCATGGCCGCCGGTGCCGATGTGCCCTTCGAAGAACTCTTTCTCGGCGTGTGCGAAGAGTTGTGGAGTCCCGACGCCTGGCACCGCGGCTGCACCGACATGGCCGCGCGCGGCCGCGCCACCGCCGATGGCTCCACCCTGCTCGCGCACACGAACGATCTGGCTCCCGAAGCGGAGGGGGAGCTGGTGATCCTCCAGGTGCGCGCGGGCGACGAGCCGCAGTTCCTGGGCGTGTCTCCCGGTGGAGTGGCGTACAGCGCGGGGTTCAACGCCGCAGGCATCGGCTTGACGGGCAACGAGGTTGAAGCGAACGACGTGCGCGTCGGCGTGCCGCGCCTGCTGGTCGTGCGCGCCATCCTGGCGGCGCGGCGCCTGGAGGAAGCCCTCGACGCCTGCCTGCTGCCGCAGCGCGCATCGAGCTACAATAACATCGTCGCCGACGACCAGGGCGAGGTCTATTCCATGGAGGGATCGGCTACCGACCTCGAGCCGATCTATATCGCCGAGGACATTTTGGCGCATGCCAACCACTATGCCAGTGCTGCAATGCGCCGCTTTGAAGCCAACCCGGCCGATGCGTCAGGCTCGATTATCCGTCACAACCGCGCCTGGCGCCTCCTGCGCGAGAACTATGGCCGCCACTCCCCTGCACTCTTCCAGACGCTGCTGGCCGATCACGCCAACTATCCTGGCTCCATCTGCAAGCACGGTGTGACCAGTGTGACGGTATTCAGCATCATCGTCCGCCTGCAAGATCGCCGCGCGTGGATCGGCCGCGGTCGCCCGTGCGAGACGAGGTGGGAAGAGCACGTACTGGCGCCCTGGCAGGCGCCTGCCAGGTAGCACGAGATGTCACCAAGACGCCAAGAGCCTGATCGCCCCCAACCTTTGTGCACCTGGCGTCTTGGCGGTAAGCGCCGGGGCTTGGCAGCGGCCGCCTAATCTTCTGCGAGGTCATCCAGGGCGGCCCGCACCTGGTCGTACGTCTGCCACCACGTCTGCGGCACGACGCGCATATCGCCGACAATCGGCATAAAGTTCGTGTCGCCTGCCCAGCGCGGCACGACATGCAGATGCACATGGTCGGCCACGCCAGCGCCCGCTACGTGCCCTAGGTTGGCGCCGAGGTTAAAACCGTCGGGCATCATCGCCTTCCGCAGCGCGGCCACTGCCCGGTTCATCAACAGCATCAATTCTGTCAGTGTCGCCGCGTCCAGCGTCTCGAACGTGGGCACGTGGTCGTAAGGCACCACCATCAGGTGTCCATTGTTGTAGGGGTAGCGGTTCAGGATCAAAAAAGTGTGCTCACCGCGCCACAGCACCAGGCTTTCCCTGTCGTCGTCGCCCGCGATGGCCCGGCAAAAAACGCACTCATCCTTCCTGGATGCCGTCAGATATTCAAGTCGCCAGGGCGACCAGAGGTGTTTCATCCCTCTCTCCTACTATACCATTATCATTGCCAGCGCAGGCGCTTCTGTCAAAGCCAGGCAATCTCTCCTTATGCCGGTGGGGATGGTGGCATCCGCAGGACAGGGCTGCCGTACCATTTACGGTAGATTGCTCATCCGTTGCTTTTGTGCTAAAATGGTGCACATGTTCGAAATCGTCTTTCTCGGCACATCTGCCTCGGCGCCATCGATCCGACGCGGCCTGCCGGCGGCAGTGGTCCTTCATCAAGAGCACCGATTCCTCCTCGACTGCGGCGAAGGCACACAGCGCCAGATCTTGCGCAGTGGTCTTGGCTTTCGCCGGCTCGACAAGATCCTGCTCACCCACGGCCATCTCGACCACATCCTGGGCCTCGCCGGGCTGGTGTCGACCTTTGCCCGCTGGGAGATGATCGAACAGCTCGAGATCTTGGGGGGTGCCTGGGCACTCGACCGGGTGGAAGCTTTGATGAGGGTTGTCTTTGGGCGACACCGATCGCCCATCCGCCTGATCTTGACCGCCCTGCGCCCCGGGCTGGTGATGGAAGACGACAGCTTTGAGCTGATCGCCTTTCCCGTCACCCATCGCGGTCCCGACAACTTTGGCTTTATCTTTCAGGAAAAGGCGCGCCGGCCTTTTGAGGTCGAGCGTGCCGAGGCACTGGGCGTGCCACCTGGCCCCGAGCGGGCTCGCCTGGTGCGGGGCCAATCCATCAGGCTGGCCGACGGGCGGACGATCGGTCCCGACGACGTGCTCGGAGCGCCACGGCGTGGCACCAAGCTCGTCTTTGTCGGCGATGCTGCCGAGACCAGCGGCCTCGTCGAGCCTGCCCGGGAGGCCGACGCCCTGGTCATCGAAGCAACCTATACAACCCTGGAGGAGGATGTCGCGCGCGAGTTTGGCCATCTGACGGCCCGCCAGGCGGCCGAACTGGCCGTCAAAGCAGATGTAGGGTACCTCATCTTGCACCATATCTCTCGCCGCTATGCCGAGCGTGAGATCCTCGACGAGGCGCTGCCCATCTTTGCCCCAACGTCCGTTGCGCGCGACCTGGATCGCTTCCAGGTGCGGCGGGGGGCCGAGCTCGTCCAGGTCGCGGGCAATGGCTGAGCAGGTGCGGCGCGTTTGAGACAACGCACGCGTTCTACTCCTTCGGCTCGCCAAGCTCCTCCACCGGCACGCCAGCATACTTGTCGCCGATCTCGATCAGCATCCGTGGGATATCGTCGATGATTGGATACTTGCGGTTGCAATCGGGCTCCCGGCACACAAGCCACACCCCTCGCACCAGATCCAACCGACCGGGATCATCCCCCTCCTTGCGCGTTGGCCCGCTGACACAGGCGGGGCAGCGGAGTATTTCCAACAGTTCCTGGCTGACCATCGTCTCCTCCTCGGACTGATCTCGCGTGAGCATTATAGCACAAAGCGTACGTCTGTTCAATTTGACGGTGGAACCGGAAGCGCCAGATGACCGTCTAAAAAACAACTGGAATGGCGCGATGACAATTCAGGAGCGGGTATGCCAGATTACCGTCATGTAGACGAACCGTGGGAAGACGAATTCGAATACGATCCGGAGAACGACGTGTGGCGCCTGCGCGATCAACCGCCGGCACCCCCGGCTGAACAGGCCTCCGACACGCGTGACACGCCCCCGGCGGGGCTGCCACGCTTTCGACGCACCACCCCGCCACCGGCCGAGTGGCAGCGGACACCACCACCTGACCAGGGTCGGGTTGCCCCGCCGTCGGCTTCCTGGTACCCTGAGGGGCAGGGTGGATGGCAGCAGCAGCCGCCCCCGCCGCCACAATCTCAGCGCCAGCCGTTCTACCCACCGCCCAGCCGCCGTGCGTATGACCGGCAATATGTGCCCCCTCCGCTGCCACGCGTCCCCCCCCCCCCCCCTCCCCGCCCCCC
>JAFGIA010000084.1 GCA_016929795.1 Anaerolineae bacterium | reverse complement strand
GTCTATGGCGTGAGCAAGGCGGCCCTGATCCAGCTCACGCGCCAGCTCGCGCTCGAGCTGGGGCCGGTGAATGTGCAGGTGAATGCCATCGCCCCCGGTGTCATCAAGACGCGGTTCAGTACCCTGCTGTGGCAGACGCCCGAGATCGCCGGGCCGATGCTGGGCCGCCTGCCCCTTGGCCGCTTTGGCGAGCCGGAGGAGGTCGCCAACCTGGCCCTCTTTCTCGCGTCGCCTGCGGCCGATTACATCACCGGTGCGGTGCTGCCCGTCGACGGCGGCATGAACGTCGTGTCGGGGATGGGGTGAGGCGATGCCTCTCAGTCACAGGCGCACCTTTCGCGTGCGCCATTACGAGTGCGACGCCTATGGGCACGTCAACCACGCCAACTATATCCGCTACATGCAAGAGGCGGCGTTCGACGCGTCGGCGGCGGCGGGGTACGACCTGGCGCGCTACGAGTCGATGGGGCGATTGTGGCTCATCCGTGAGACCGAGATCGAATACCTGCGCCCGCTGCGCTATGGCGATGTCGTCGAGGTTGAAACCTGGGTGGCCGACTTTCGGCGCGTGCGCTCGCGGCGCGCTTATCTGATCCGCTGCCTGGCACCGGCCACGTGCGACGCGATAGTGCCCCAGACTGTCGCCAGCGGGCACAGCGATTGGGTGTTCATGGACACTGCCACGGGGCGCCCGGCGAGTATTCCCGAGGAGATGATGGCCGCCTTTTTCCCCGAGGGGGTGCCTGAGGCCCCTGCGCCGCGCGCTCCCTTTCCCGATCCTGGCCCGCCGCGCGCCCACGCCTACCGCCAACGGCGGTTCGTCGAGTGGCGCGACCTCGACACGGCCGGTCACGTGAACAATGCCATCTATCTTTCCTACGTCGAAGAGGTTGCGATCCGCTGGGCATTGACCGGGTCATTGGGTATGGTGCCGCTCGTCGCGCGCAAGCACCGGATTGAGTATCTGCAGCAGGCGATGCTTGGCGACGAGCTGGAAGTGGTGACCTGGTTCCAAGATCTTGGACATACCAGCGCCACGCGCCACACAGAGGTGCTGCGTGTGGCCGATGGTGCCCACCTGGCGCGCGTCCAGACGATCCAGGTGTGGATCGATCCTGCGACGGGTGCACCAGCACCCATCTCTGACGAGTTCCGCCGCCAGGTGGAAAAAGTATCATCTCAATAGCTTAAGGAGCGATACATGACGGAAGCAAGATATGATCTGGTTGTTGTCGGCGGGGGGCCGGGAGGGTACGTCGCGGCCATTCGGGCAGCGCAGCTCGGGAAACGCGTCGCGCTCGTCGAGCGCGAACACCTGGGCGGGGTGTGTCTGAACTGGGGGTGCATCCCCACCAAGGCGCTGCTGCGCAATGCCGAGGTTGTGTCGCTCCTCGGCCGCGGCAAGGAGTTTGGGTTTTCAGTGTCGGGGGTCGAGATTGACTATGGCGCCGCTGTGGACCGGAGCCGCAAGGTGTCTGACCGGCTGGTGACGGGCGTGAAGGTGCTGATGCGTGAGAATGGCATCGAGGTGGTGGAGGGGACGGCCCGCCTGGCTGCGCCCGGCAGCGTCGAGGTCGATTTGAAGGAGGGCGGCACGCACACGCTGCAGGCCGGCGACATCATCCTCGCGACTGGCGGTCGCGCCCGCTCGGTGCCCGGTATCGAGCCCGACGGCGAGCGCATCCTCACCTATCGCGAGGCGATCGTGCGCCGCGATCTGCCGGCATCGGCCGTGATCGTCGGTGCCGGGGCGATCGGCGTCGAGTTTGCCCACGTATGGCGCACCTACGGTGCCGAGGTGACGGTGGTCGAGATGCTGCCGCGGGTGCTGCCGCTGGAGGACGAAGAGGCGAGTGCCGAGATCGAGCGCGCTTTCAAGCGGCGCAAGATCAAGGTGCTGACATCGACGCGCGTCGAGGGCATGGAGCCGACGGATGGCGGCGTGCGCCTGCAGGTAGCCGGAGGGAAGGCCGCCGGCGGTCGGGCACAGACGCTCGAAGCGGAGGTGACCCTGGTCGCGATCGGCATCCGTCCGAACAGCGAGGGGTTGGCCGACGCCGGCATCGAGCTGGGGCGCGGTGGATTCGTGGTCGTGGACGACTACCAGCGCACGAATCTGCCCGGCGTGTACGCCATCGGCGACGTGACGGGCAAGCTGGCACTGGCGCATGTGGCATCGTACCAGGGCATCGTCGCCGCCGAGACGATCGCCGGCGTCGAGACGCACCCGATCGACTATCTCGCCGTGCCGCGCTGTACCTACTGCCAGCCGCAGGTGGCGAGCCTGGGCCACTCGGAAGCGGAGGCGCGTGAGCAGGGTTACGACGTGCGCGTAGGGCGCTTTCCCTTCCTGCCCAACGGCAAGGCACTGGGGCTGGGCGAGCGCGACGGATTCGTCAAGATCGTCGCCGACGGCACCACGGGCGAGATCCTGGGCGCGCACCTGGTGGGGCCAGAGGTGACAGAGCTGTTGCCCGAGCTGGTCCTCGCCCGCACCTGGGAGCTGACGCCGGAAGAGATTGCGCGCAGCGTGCACGCGCATCCGACGTTGAGCGAGGCGCTTGCCGAGGCGGCGCACGGGGTGTTTGGCCAGCCAATTCATAGTTGAGTTTGTGGTTGGAATCTGATTCGCTTCGAGTGGGAGGAGTTGCTGGGCTTTACGCATCTGCAGGTCCATTCACACCTGACACTGCTGGGCGGCACGGCATCGATCGACAACCTGGTAGCACGCGCAGCAGCGGAGGGCATGACGCACCTGGCCCTCACCGACCGCGATACGCTCTATGGCGCAGTCGCCTTTGACCGGGCGTGCCGCGCTGCCGGCATTGTGCCGATTGTCGGGATGGCCGTCACGGTCGCGCCGCCGGCAGTGCGACTGGCATCCGGGCCAGGGCCAGGACGGCTCGTGCTGTTGGCGACAGGGCCGGAAGGGTATCACTCGCTGTGTCGGCTCTCGTCCCAATTGCAGGCGGCGCCGGACCGGGAAGAGCGACTGTCACGCGGGCTCGGGTGGGAGGCGCTCGAGGCGCACGCCAAAGGGTTGATTTGCCTGAGCGGCGGGCGGCTGGGGTGGGTGGAGCGGCTGCTGCGCAGCGGCGATCCTGCGGCCGCGTACCGCTACGCGGAGCGGCTGGCAGAGGTGTATCGTGGCCGTGCCTACGTGAGCCTGGAGGTCCACCAATCTGAGGACCGGGCGTGTGCTGACCAGCTTGCCCGGCTGGGGCGGAAGGTGGGGCTGCTGCCCGTCGCCGTCCAGCCCGTTTACTGCCTCGATCCTGCCGACGCGCCCCGCCTGCGCCTGCTGGCTGCGATCGACCGGAACGTGCCACTCGACGGGGTGCCTGCTGCTGCACTGCCCGCCGCGGGCGATCCAGGCGTGGACCTGCACTGGCTGCATGCCCACGCCGTCGCCGCTCGCTTTGGCGACCTGCCTGAAGCGATCGACAACGTGGCGGAAGTCGCCGAGCAGTGCGCCAGCAGGGCGCTGCCGGATGGTACCCCCATCTGGCCTGACCTGGCGCTGCCGGATGGCATGTCTGCAGACGAGGCTTTGCGCAAGCTGGCTGAAGCCGGGCTGCAAAAAGGCGGGGAGGTTGCGGTGCGTCTCCAGGTAGAGCTGGAGTCGATCGCCAGGCATGGGTACGCGCCGCTCTTTCTGGTGGTGGCCGACATTGCCCGGTTCGCGCGGTCGGCCGGGATTCCGATCAATACACGGGGAAGTGTTGCGAATTCGCTCGTCGCCTACTGCACGGGCATCACGCACGTCGATCCGATCGAGCACGACCTGCTCTTTGAGCGCTTTCTCAACCCATCGCGTGCCGATCTGCCCGACATCGACCTTGACTTTTGCAGCCGGCGGCGCGACGAGGTGCTCGAGTATGTGCGGCGCCGATATGGCGCGGACCGTGTCGCGCTGGTGTCGACGGTGAGCACACTCCAGCCCCGCGGCGCCGTGCGCGAGACGGCCAAGGCATACGGCCTGGACGAGGCGCGGACGAACCACCTCATCTCGCTTCCGCCGCGGCGCTGGCATCCCGACCCGCGCCGGCGTGACAAGCGTACCGTGGACGACGTGCTCGCCGCGCTCGATGACCCGGACGAGCGGGCCGTGATCGCGGCGGCTTATGGGCTGGTGGGCCAACCGCACCACCTGAGCGTGCATCCGGGGGGGCTGGTCATCACCCCCGGGCCGCTCACCGACGTGGTGCCGCTCCAGTGGGCGCCGAAAGGGTTTGTGATTACCCAGTTCGAGCACCAGGACGTCGAGGCGATCGGGCTGCCCAAGCTCGATCTGCTCGGCATCCGTGCTCTGTCGGTGCTGGCCGATGCCGAGCGGCTGGTGCGTGCGCACCACGATCCGGCCTTTCGCCTCGACGACATCCCGCTCGACGACCTGGCAACGGGGGACCTGCTGGCCCGTGCCGAGACGGTAGGCGTCTTTCAGTGCGAGTCGACAGGGGCGCGGCGCACGCTGCGCCAGCTCCGGGCGCATACGGTGCGCGACCTGGCTGTGGCGAACGCGTTCTTTAAACCCGGGCCGGCGACGGGGGGCATGGCGCACGCCTTTGTGCGCCGCTACCGCGGCGAGGAAAAGGTCGAGTTCCTCCACCCGGCCCTGGCGCCGATCCTGGGGCCAACGCAGGGTGTTCTCCTCTTCCAGGAGCAGGTGCTGCGCGTGGCGCGCGAGATCGCCGGGCTGAGCTGGGCGCAGGCCGATCAACTGCGGCGTGGGATGGGGCACTTTGGCCACAAGGAGATGGCCGAGATGGAGGCGCAGTTCGTGGCTGGCTGCCAGGCGCCGCCGCCGGATGGGCCGGGCATGACCCGCGCGCAGGCTGAGACGCTGTGGGGGCAGGTGCACGCCTTTGCGGGCTATGGCTTTAACCAGGGGCACGCCACTTCGTACGCGGCGGTCAGCTACCGGTCGGCGTACATGAAGGTGCATTGGCCTGCGGCATTTTTCTGCGCGCGGCTGGCGGAATGGGGCGGGTTTCACCACCCGGTGGTCTATCTCGCCGAAGCGGTGCGGCTGGGCATGGCGGCACGCCCGCCGCACGTCAACCAGAGCGGCCGGCGCTTTACCCTGCGCTGGGAGGGGGCGCAGGCGGTGCTCTGGATGGGGCTGGGGCAGGTGCGCGATCTACGCCGTGTCTCGGTCCGTGCCATCGTCCAGGCGCGCGCTGAGGGCGCGTTCACAGGCGCGCGCGACCTGCTGCAGCGGGTGCCGCTGCAGGCCAAAGAGGTCGCCCACCTGATCCAGTGTGGCGCGCTCGACAGCCTGGGGGAGAGCCGCGCGGCGCTGCTGGCAGAGGCGGGCGAGATCGACCGCGCAGGGAGCGCGCTGCAGATGGCGTTTGGGTTTGGGCGTCCGCCGGTGCCGGCAGAGACGGCGGCGCAGCGGCTGGCGTGGGAGCGACACCTGCTCGGCTGGCCGGTGAGTGTGCACCCCCTCGATCTGGTGGCGGACAAGCTCCCTGCGGAGCGAGTGCCTCTGCGGGCGTTGGCTGGGTTGGCCGGGCGGCGGGTAGTCACGGCGGGCGTGCGGCTGCCGGGGTGGACAGGCGGGCAGGGGTTTTACCTGGGTGATGGCGATACCTTTGTGGTGGCGTATCCGCCAATTGGGTACAGTGCGCCACGGCCGTGGGAGCCGGTGGTCGTGCACGGCCGCTGGTTAACGGATGAATGGGGCGGCGCGGCGCTGCAAGGGGACGGGATGGAGAAGGTAGCCTGGTAGATTGGATGTACCAATCTACCAGGCTACCAGCCAGCCAGCCTCACTGGTCTGTGCCAGCCTCTCCTTTGCGGTACGCGCTCAACCCCTTGAAGGTGCCATAGATCACCAGTAACAGGAGGAACATGAGCGGGAAGGCGGTGGCGATTGAGGCGGTCTGGATGACGGTCAGCGAGCCGGTGGCGGCGAGGACCGCGGCCACAGCGCCCAGGGCCAGCCCCCAAAAGGCACGCAGATTGCGCCCGGGGTTCTCGTGCCCGGAGACGAACATGGCCAGCGCCAGGGCGGCCGAGTTGGCGCTCGTCAGGAAGAAGGTGGCGATCAGGAAAAAGAGGACGGCGGCCAGCAGGCCTGTCAGAGGCAGGTTCTCGGCGATGGCAAAGATGGCACTCTCCAGGCCGAATTCCTCGAGCGCGCCCGTCACATCGTAATGGATGCCGGCGCCGCCGATGACGCCGTACCAGAGAAAATCGGCGAGGGTGGGCAGGATTAGCGTGGCGGCGATGGTCTGGCGGATGGTGCGGCCGCGCGAGATGCGGGCGATAAAGATGGCGACAAAGGGCGCCCAGCTCATCCACCATGCCCAGTAAAAGATCGTCCAGCCGCCAAGCCAGTTGCCCTCGACGCCAGGTGCCGTGTAGAGGCTCATCGGCAGGAAGTGGATCATGTACTGCCCGATCGAGTTGGTGGTCAGGTTGATGAGAAAGAGGGTAGGGCCGAGGAGCAGGACAAAGAACCACACGGCCACAAAGATCCACATGTTCACGTTGCCGATGAACTTGATGCCCTTTTCGAGCCCGGTGTAGACGGCCAGGGTAAAAATGGCCGTCAGGATGCCAATGATCAGGTAGGCGCTCCAGTCTGGAAGTGTCAGTCCGTACTGGTATTTGAGGCCACTGGAGAGCTGCAGGGCGATCAGGCCGGTGGTGGTGGCCAGGCCGCCGAGGGTGGCAAACACGGCCAAGATGTCGAGTACCTTGCCCCACGTGCCGTGCACGCGGTCGCCGAGGACATAGTAAAACGCCGACGAGAACTTGAACGGCAGCCCCTTGGTAAAGCAGGCGTGGGCCAGCGGAATGGTGAGCATGGCATAAATCGCCCACGCGCTCAGGCCCCAGTGAAAGAAGGAATAGGTCATCGCATTCGCCGCCGCCTGCGCCGTCTTGGCCTCGCCGCCAAAGTAGGGGGGCGGGCTCATATAGTGGTACGCTGGCTCGGCAGGTCCCCAGAAGACGATGCCGGCGGCGATGGCCGAGCCAAAGAGCATGGCGAACCAGGAGAGGGTCGAAAACTCGGGCCGGTCCTTGGGCAGACCGAGCTTCATGCCGCCAAACTTGGTGATCATGAGCACGACGGCGGCGATGACCAGGGCAAAGGCGGTCCATAGATAGAGCCAACCCCACCATCCGGTGGTCCAGCCAAAGATGGCGTTGACCACCGACTCCATGCTCTCGGGAAAGAGTGCCGACCAGAGGACAAAGAGGATGGTCAGCGCGGCCGACACGCCAAATACGAGGGGGTCGAAGGCACGCTCTTTTGCGGTTGGGGCCTGGGTTTGTGTTGTTTCTACTTGTGCCATGGTTATCTTTCACCTCGGTAGTGGTTGTGTGACGGCCTGACTACTCCCACGCCGGCATCGGGGAACGGGTATCGGGTCCCGGACATCGTCCCGTTCCCTGATTCCCGTTACCCGATACCGAGCCGATATATGGGCGTGTCAGATACGCTCGTCGACAAACTTTTGCAACTGGCGCACGACGGCGTCGTCGAGTGGCGGGTCCTGGTGCTCGGCGATGAGTGCCCGGCGGCGCTCGCGGGCGCGCCCGGCGGCGGTGGGTTGGCCTGCCTGCATCCACGCTTCCAGGCCGCCGCGGTCGCACAGGGCAGGGCGCCAGAATTCCTTTCGGCAGCGCTTGACGGTGTGCATCTCCATCAGGTAGTTGCCGCCAGGGCCGACGTGGGCAATGATGTCGTAGGCGAGGGTATCGGGCGAGACGGTGATGCCCTGGTGCAGGCGGCGTACCATGCCGCACATCTCATCATCGAGCACGAGCTTTTCAAACGAGAAGGCCAGGTAGGAGCTGAGGATGCCACCGGCATGGAGCACAAAGTCGACGCCACTGTTAACGGTGGTGAGCAGGCTCATCATCGATTCAAAGCCGGCCTGGGCGTCGGGAAAGCTGGCGTCGGTGAGCGCGCCGCCGGAGCGGGATGGCAGGCCGTAGTGACGGGCAAGCTGGGCGTGAGCAGCGATCATCTGCGACAGCTCGGGGCTGCCGATCGCCAGCGCGCCGGAGGCCATATCGATGTTGGTCGACGTCGAGCCAAACACGACAGGCGTGCCGGGACTGATCATCTGGCTGAGGGCGATGCCGGCCAGGAGCTCGGCCGTTTGCGTCGCCAGCGCGCCGGCGAGGGTGATCGGCGCGGTGGAGCCGGCCATGGCCAGGGCGGCGACGACCATGGGCTGGCGCGCCTGCGCGTAGGCGACGAGCGCCTCGAGCATCTCGGTGCTAAAGCCGAGGGGGGTGAGGCTGTTGACCAGGCAGATGGTGACAGGCCGGTCGAGGTCGCCAAATACGATGCGTGCCATCTCGAATGTGTCTTCAGCGCCCTTCCTGCCGGCAGCGCTGCCGATGAAAGGCTTGTCGGAATGGACGATGTGGGCGTGGAGCATGCGGATGTGGGCCGTGTCGGCGTCGACGCCCCCGGGCTCGACGATCAGGTGGCCGCTCATATCCTGGTTGGGGAGCTGGTGGGCGAGCTTGACAAGGTCGTGATAATCTTCCATGGTCGGCGCGCGCTTGCCCTCGTCGAGATCGACGAGAAAGGGCGCGCCGTAGCCAGGGGCAAAGACGGGCCGGCCTGCGCCGACCGTCACGCTCCGCTCGGGGTTGCGGGCGTGGATGGGGAACTGCCTGGGCGCCTGGGCAATGGCGTCCATGACCTGCTGCTCGGTGAGATAGGCGCGCTTGCCGTCGACACGCACACCGTGCTGGCGGAAGGCCTCCTGCGCGGGTGCGTATGGCAAGTCGACGCCGACCTCTGCCAGCAGCCGCATGGCGGTTTCGTGGATCTGTGCAATGTCATCCGCGGACAGAATTTCGTGGAACATGGAATTCCCCCTTTCTCCACTTGGATATACTTTTAATATATCAAAGATACACCAGCAGTCTAACAAAGATTGAAGAGGCTGTCAAGTTGAGAGCGCGTTGTGTCCAAATGCCTGATTGGGCCGCCCCCGGGGACGGGGGCGGGAGCGAGTCACATCTCTGTGCATTTTAGCCCCGATCCTGCCTGGAGGGCTTTCGGATCTCGTGCAGGCGAGCGCGGAGCTGTTGAAAGTACTCGGTTTCGGTGATCTCGCTCACCTGCCGCTCGCGCTTGGCCTGGTCCAGCTCGATGCGCAGCTCCTGCACCTCCTGTTTCAGGCGTTGCTCGCGGGCATAGACCTCGCGGGCCATGCGCTGAAAGACGCGCGCCAGGTTGCCGAGCGCGTCGGGGCGGGCCGCCACGTCGGCCAGGTCGTCGAGCACAAAGCGCTCCGTCTCGACGGCGGCGGCCGCATCGGTCAGGAGGGCGACATTGCGCAGATATTCGACTTCCTGGTCGCGCATCCGCTTTTTTTCGAGCCCGGCATTGATGCGGGCGCGCAGCAGCACGGGATCGAACGGCTTGGTCAAATAGTCCTCGGCGCCCATCTCAATGCAGCGCACCACGCTGTCCATCTCTTCCACGGCAGAGATGATTACGACCGGGATGTCGCGCCGGTGCTCACCGGCTTTCAGCCACTCGAGCACCTGGTAGCCATCCATCTCGGGCATGACGATGTCGAGCAGCACCAGGTCCACGGGCTGTGACTCGACGATGTCGACGGCCTGGCGGCCATCGGCGGCGAGCGACACGCGGTGGCCCTGCTGCTCCAGGTTGCTGGCCAGGACCATGCGATTCAGGACGTTGTCGTCGACGACCAGGATTGAGCCACACTTGTCAGACACGGTACACCTCCTCGGGTCAGGTCTGGCGCAGCGTTTCGAGCGCGCCGCGCACCTGGGCAAATTCCTGGCGGGCACGGGCCAGCTCGGCGCGGGCCGGATCGCCTGCCGTGCCCTCGCGGCCCATCGTCTCCAGGTTGCGGCACAGGCCAGCAAGATCGAGGGCGCCGAACATGGCGCTGTTCGACTTTAGGCTGTGGGCCGAGCGGCGCAGCAGCTCGGCATCGTCCGTTTCGATGGCCTGTTCGATGCTGGTCAAGAGGTTGTCCGAATCGCGGTAGTAGGTATCGATCAGGTTGGAGACGAAAGCGGCGTTGCCGCCGGCCATTTGCCACACTTTTTCGAGGGCCGCGGGGTCGAGCCGGTGCCCGGCCGGCGCCGGGGATCCGGTCGGAGACGGGCCTGGATGGGTGGGCGATTCAGGAGCCTGGTCAGAGACCGGTCCCAGCGCCGTGGGTGCCGAGGGCTCGACGGCGGCTGTCGGCGCTGCGGCCAACGGCGCGCTGCGACTCAGAGCCCGGATCAGCTCTTCGACGCGGATCGGCTTGGCCAGGTAGTCGTCCATGCCTGCTGCCAGGCAGGCGGCCCGGTCCTCCGCCATGGCATTGGCCGTCATGGCCACGATGCGCGGGCGCCGCTCGGCGGGCCATTCCTGCATGATGAGGCGCGTGGCCTCCAGGCCATCCATCTCGGGCATCTGCACGTCCATGAGCACCAGGTCGTAGCCCTGCCGGCGCAGCGCGTCGAGTGCCTCCAGGCCGTTCGCGGCCACGTCGGCGCGGTAGCCGAGCCGCTCCAGGAGCTGGAGCACCACTTTTTGGTTGATGGCATTATCTTCGACGAGCAGGGTGCGCAGCGGATGCCGCCGGCCCATCTCCGGGTCGAATGGGGAACGGCCGGCCTCTGGCTGCAGGATGGGCCGGGGTATCCCGGAGGCCAGGATGGTGACGACCGCGTCGTACAGGTGCGAGGCCTTGACCGGCTTGAGCAGCCACGCGGCAAAGTGGGGCGCCTGGCCTGCGTCGCGCTGGCCGAGAGAACTGATCATCACCAATGGCAGTGCGGGGGCCAGCGCATGGATCTCGGCGCCGAGGGTCGCCCCATCCATGTCGGGCATCTGCCGGTCGAGCAGGGCCAGGTCGAACGAGTCGCCCCGGCGCAGCCAGGCCAGGGCCTCGTGGGGCGAGTCGGTGACGTGTGACTGCATGCCCCAGGCGGATGTTTGCAGGGCCAGGATGCGGCGGTTGGTGGCATTGTCGTCGACGATCAGCACGCGCTTGCCGCGCAGGTCGTCGATCGTGCCCTGGAGATGAGGTCGTTCCGGCACGGGTGCGGATGGTGCCTGAATGGTAAAGTGAAAGGTCGAACCATGGCCGGGTTGGCCGTCGCTCTCGACCCCGATCGAGCCGCCCATCATTTCGCACAGGTGTTTGCTGATGGCCAGGCCCAGGCCGGTGCCGCCATATTTACGGGTGGTCGAGCTGTCGACCTGGCTGAACGACTTGAAGAGGCGGTCGACGCGGTCGGGTGGAATGCCCAGGCCGGTGTCGCGCACCGCAAAGTGGAGGCCGGCGCCCGGCAGGTCGGCGGGTGTGACAGAGAGGAACACCTCGCCCTGTGCGGTAAACTTGACGGCGTTGTTGAGCAGGTTGAGCAAAATCTGGCGCAGGCGCGTTTCGTCGCCGCGGATGCCGGCCGGGAGCCGCTCGTCGATCTCGCAGCCAAGCTCCAATCCCTTGGCGGCGGCCTGGGGCGCGACGAGGTCGAGGGCGCTTTCGACGCAGTCGCGCAGGGCAAAGGGCTGCTGCTCCATCTCCAATTGGCCGGCTTCGATCTTGCTAAAATCGAGGATGTCGTTGATGAGGGCCAGCAAAGCCTCACTGCTGGTGCGGATCGTCTCGGCATAGTCGCGCTGCTCGGCGTCAAGGTGGGTATCGAGGAGCAGGCCGGTCATGCCGATGACGGCGTTCATGGGGGTGCGGATCTCGTGGCTCATGGTGGCCAGGAAGGCGCTCTTGGCGTGGGTGGCGGCCTCGGCGGCGGCCTGGGCTTGGGCCAGTTGCTGGCGGTTGAAAAAGGCGCGCCAGCGCAGGCGCGCGAGCAGCACGTGGGCGGTGAGGCTGACGAGAAGGGTGGTCAGCAGGGTAAAGACGTGCGCCGCAAAGCTGAGCGGATCTTGCAGGCCGCCGGCCCAGAGGAAGGCGCCGATGTGGATGGCCGCGGTGGTAAGGTTGGTCGTAATGGCCCAGCGGGCGGGCAGGGGCAGCATGCTGGCGAAAAAGAGCATGGCGATAAAAAAGATCCAATAAGGGCCGGTGGGATCGTGATTGGCAATCAGCATCAGGCCGGCAAAGAGGTTGGGTCCGGTGAACTCGGCATAGCCCAGGAGGTAGATCGAGAAGCGTTCTCGCCCCCAGCGAGCGAGGGCCCCGACGAGGGCAAAGCAGGCGATCATGCCGGCGCGCAAGGCCAACATGGAGCCGAGCACGTTGCGGTAGAGGAGGAGGTCGGTGATGACAAAGGAGAGCATGCCCAACATGCCGAGCAGGCTCATGGGCAGGATCAGGCGCCAGAGGTCAGCCTGGTTGGCGGCCTCGAAGGCTGGCGCGAGGTCTTGGTGTTCCGGGGGCACCGGATCGAGCCAGTCGAGTAGACGTTTCGCCAGATGCATCGTCGGATCGCCCTCCATCTCTTCCCGGCGGTGGCCGGTTACGGTCAATATGGTTTCAGGTGGCGAGGTCGAGCGACCGCCCAGTGGTATTGTAGCATAGATCTGGGGATTGGACAAGCGGCGTGGATATTCACCACCAGGCGCCAGGGAGGCGCCAAAAAGCCGAAGGGCCGGCTTGCCCAGGCCGGCCCTTCAGGCTTTTTTTGCTGCTGCTGATTAAGGATGACCTGATTATATGAGGGCTAGATTAAGGGAAGCTTAACCGCAGATTAGAGAATGATTAGAGATTGTTGACAGGCAGTGTGTTGCCCCTTATAATAGATCTGCAAGTGCCTGTGGGATACGGACAGCGCGCTGCTTGGCTCCAGGGTTGCCACAGTCCAACCCCGTCCGCATTTGCTCGGATGCCGGTCCAGGCTCAGTTGGGAAAGGAGGTGATGGGCAGCAAAGCACCTTTGAATGGCTGACGTGGTTTGTCTTGCTTCCCGGAAGAAAGGAGTACAACATGTCTCATTCTTGGTTTCGCGATGGGATCGTCCGTTGGGTGGCCTTTGCTGCAGCGCTATTGTTCGTCACCCTGTGGTTACTGCTCGCCGGCCCGGTGCCGGCCTTTGCCGGGCCGCCTGAGGTCTCCTCGGGTCTGCCCGATGTCTACTCGGCTCCGCCTGGGACTGACTCTGGCCCACCCGACAGTGTGCGCTACGCGCTGCCCGACTTTGCCCAGATCACCGCCCCTCGGGTGTATGACGGCGGACCTGGCCTGCCCGGCCTGTTTGGCCAGACCCCAGTACCCCTGGGGCGGCCGCGGCCCAACCCTGGCTTCACCGCCGACCTGACCTACGGGGCGATCTATGGCTGGGTGGGACCAGGTGACGTCGTCACCGTGGTCCGCACCGACAGCGGCGCGTCGTATGGCTCGGCCGAGGCCGACGGCGCCGGCTTTTTCTGGACCATCCCCTACGATGGCGCCATGAACGGCCGGCCAGTCGGCGTGGTGCCCGGCGAGACGTGGGACGTGTACGTGAACGGCACCTACGCCACCACCCTGGCGCCCCTCGCCATCACCGGCTATGTCGACGTCACCGACGACGATGTGTTCGGCAACATCGCCGGGCTGACCACCGGCACCCCCGTCACCGTCACCCTCGGCGAGGGGAACTACCTGCTCGCCGATGAGCCGCGTGTCGTGACGGCTGTTGACGCCGCCGGCAACTTCTGGGCCGACTTTTCCGGCACAGCCGACATCGGCCCGCAGATGATGGCCCAGGCCGAGTACCGCGACGCGGCGGGGGTGACGGTGCTCATCCACGTCTACCCGTCGGACGTGTTCCGCCTGGTCAATATGAGCATCATTCAGGGTTTTGCCGATCCCGGCGCCACGGTGACGGCTACGGTCTATATCACCTACCCGACCGATATCCGCTGGAGCGGATCAACCTGGTCCAACTGGCCGCACGGCTGGTATAGCATCGACGCCTGGGTGGAACCGGGCGACGTGGTGGAGGTCGATACAGGTGGCGGCGGGCCGCTGCCGTCGCTCTCCGCACTATACCTCGAAGCGCGCCCCGACGCCGCCACCGACCAGATCACGGGCTGGGCGCCGGCAGGCGCCACGGTGCGCGCCTATCTCTGGAGCGACTTTGATGGCCTCTATGCCGAGGGCAGCACGGTCGCGCAGCCCAACTGGGCTTACACGGTTACCCTGCCTGCTGACCTCGAGACGCGTCATTGGCCCTACGTCGGCTATGCCGACGCGGAGGGCGACGAGGTGGGCCTCTCTGTCGCCGTGCCCCACCTCCGCGCCTATCCGGCCTTGTGGAACTTTTACGCCGTGGCGCCCTATCCTCACGTGCCGGTGACCTACACCCTGACCCTGGCCTCCGGCACCTACGTCGAGTATGGCTGGTGCGGCTGGAACAACACCTGCGACCGGCCTGGCGGCTACGAGCTGCTGCCGGGCGACATCATCCAGGCCGAGTTTGGGCCCAGGCCCCCCCTTCCCCCTGCGCCAGTGATGTCAATGGTCGTGGCCGACGTCACCATCCAGCCCGATACGGCCGGTGATGCCGTCGCCGGCACGGTCAACCAGGATGGCTTCTTGGAGGCCACCGCTGCCCAGTGGGGCGACTGGCACTATCCAACCCTTGGCTGGGCGGTCACCACCGGCGCCGTGTCCGGCCCCTACAACCTGCCCCTTGACGCCTTTGATGTGCGCGACGGCATGAGCATGATGTACGTCTACTTTTATGAGGCGGCCACCGGCCACCGCACCTTTGGCGTGTTTAATCCCTCCTATTGGGAGACGCCCTACTTTGAGGTCAACCTGCCCTACGGCGTCGGCGGCACGCCCAACTATCCCGACGAGTTCCTCACCGTCCGCCTGTACGACACGGACGGCACCACGCTCCTGGCCCAGACGAGCGACGACCACGACGGCGACCCGTGGCGCTTCTGGTACGACGACTTTCAAGGGGTTCAGATCCAGCCCGGCTACTGGGTGGAAGTGACCGGTGACAGTGGCTGGGTGGCGAGCGTCCAGGTGCCGACCATCACCCTGCAGATCGACCCGGCGGCCGACAGGGCCTGGGGTGAGGCGCCGACGTCCAAGCTCTGGCTCGAGTACGAGACGCCATGGGGCTGGGACAGCCGTTTCGTGCCTGTCCACGACCCGTCGGGCACCTTTGTGTTCGACGTGGCAGATGCAGGTGGCGACATCTGGCCGGGTGGTACCGTGTACGCCATCTACCAGGCGCCCAATGGGAATCGTGTCCGCCAGTGGGCGCGCGCCGGCGAGCTCTTCCGCGTCGAGTTCTGGCTGGAGCAGGACGGACGGACGGATATGTGGGGCGAGGCGCAGCCCGGCAGCCCGATCACCATCACCACCCCCTACACCACACTCTACACCGTGGCCAACCTGGCTGGCAACTGGGGCACCTTTGTCGGCGACCTCTTCCCCGGCGACGCCGTCACCGTCGTTGCCCCACCCGGGGCGGACCCCATCACCGCCGTCATCCCCGACCCTCTCACCGCCGAGGCCGACTCGAGCACCGACGAAGTGTGGGGCCAGATCGGCGGCTGGTATAGCCAGAGCGTCCAGGTCCACGGCTGGTGGGATGACGGCTACCGCGAGGTGGTCACCGACCTGAGCGGCAACTACCTCGCCACCTATCCCGACGTGCCGCGCGGCGGCGAGGGATATATCCGCTTCGAGGCGCTCGATGGCTACACCTGGGTGACCTACCACCGGCCCTTCCGCACCCCCGACGTGCTGCTCGACGTGAACTATGGTCACGACTGGATCGAGACCCGCTACGAAGCGGGCCACACGGCCTGGATCACGGTCACCGACGATCTCGGCGTGCCCAAGGCCACTATGGAGATCCAGACACAGCAGGTTCCCTGGTGGTCGCCGGGGCAGACTGGCTTTAACACCAACATGGGCCAGTGGGTGCCGGGGCAGCCCGACATGCTGCCCGGGGATTGGGTGTACGTGCACCTGGACAACGGCCAGGCGGCCGACGTGCAGATCGGCGAGATCACGGGCGTGATCGACCTCGGCGACGACACGGTCGAGGGGGTGGTCTATGCGGGCTGGTTCACCGATCCCCTCTATGCACGCTGCGACGTGTGGGAGGACAATGGCGTCGGGATGGACTTCTGGGTCGACCCCGATGGCGGCGCCTACTTTTGCGACTTTCAGACGACCGACCCACCGTGGGACCTGTGGCCCGGCCACGACGTGGGCGTGCGTTACTACGAGCCCGACGGCGACTGTGTGATCAATGTCTTTCGCGAGCCGGCGCCGAACGTCACCATGGAAAAGTGGCCCGAGGGCAACGCCCAGGCATACCCCGGAGGCCCCGTCGTCTTTGGCCTGCGCCTGCGCAACCACGGCGACGGACCCGCCAGCCAGGTGATCATCACCGACACCCTGCCGGCCAACGCCACGTACGTGGACGACTCGAGCGGCGTGACCCCCACGTTCGTCGATAACCAGGTCGTGTGGGACCTGGGCCAGTTTGATCCGGGGCAGGAGATCCAGTTCTACCTTTACCTGGTCAACACCGCCAGCTCCGGCGAGTGGGTGCACAACGTGGCCGACTCCTGGACGCCCTTCGACGAGGATCCGTGGAACAACCACGCCGAGGCCGAGGTGTACGTCATCGACGAGCAGCCCGATCTGTGGGTGAACAAGAGCCCGGACCCGGGCGACCCCGCCGCCGGCGAGACGATGCTGTGGCGCATCGACTATGGCAACAACGGGCCGGTGCCGGGCGGGCCTGTCGTGATCAGCGACACCATCCCGGCAGGCACCACGATCGTGCGCTGGTGGTCGGAGAACGGCTATGGCTGGGAAGAGGTCGCGTCGGGCAGCCAGCTCATTCTGGAGGTGCCGAGCGTGCCGGGCAACTGGGGCGACCAGGTGTACGTGCAGCTCGCCCTCGACCCCGCCTTGCAGCCGGGCACGCAGCTCACCAACACCGTCGAGATCGTCACCACACCCGATTCCGACCCCGGCAACAACTGGCACCAACGCGACGACGTGTGGGTTGGCGAGCCGCGATGGGATGCCGGCGCCTACAAGAACTTGGGGTCGGGCACCCTGGTGCCCGGCGGGATCGTCGACTATAGCCTGCACGTGCACAACCATGGCAACATGGCCGCCCCCATGACCCTCACCGACCTGCTGCCGCCAGGCACCTCGTTCGTCGAGGCGTGGCGCCAGGACTGGCCAAACTGGGTGCTCTTCCCGCCCGACTATGTCGACCCCACGATGGCGGTGTGGGACCTGGGCGTGATGGAGCCGGGAGAGTGGATCAACCTGACGGTGCGCGTGGCCATCGAGCCCGACACGGCCCCGGGTACCGTGATCGAGAACTGTGCGCACGTCGCCATGGACAATGACAGTTGGCCACGGAACAATGATTCGTGCCGCGTCGACGTCGTGCGCGAGCCTGGCCCGAACCTGATGATCATCAAGTCGTACCAGTGGAACTGGGAGGGCCAGCTCCAATACCAGATCGACGTGCACAACGTCGGCACCGTCGGGCTGTTCGACGTGGTCGTCGGCGACACGCTGCCGGCGTACACGACGTTCAATGGCAACTGGTGGACCTGGTTCTGGGAGTGGGTCGACGTGACGCTTAACACGCCCGGCTATGTCGAGTGGACCTTCAGCCGGCTCGAGCCAGGCTGGAGCACCGGGTTCGCCTTCACGCTCGACCTCTACCCGGGCGTCATCGGCGACGAGGGCATGACGTTCGTCAACATCGCCGAGGCGCCGATCGACGGGGACGTGGCGCCCGAGGATAATGTGTCGGCGGTCACGGCCTACACCGGCCCCGACCTGTACGTGGAAAAGGTGCACAGCGGCGGCGAGCCGGTGCCGGGCGGTATCGTCACCTTTACCGTCGAGTTTGGCAACGCCAACCGCTGGCCCTGGCACAGCGACCCGGAGTGGGGCACGCACCTGACCGACACGCTGCCATCCGGCATGACCTTTGTCACCGCCACCACGCCCTGGAACCCCGACGAGCGCTGGCACCCCGAGCTGATCGACGGCAACACGATCGTGTGGGCGGCGGGCACCCAGTGGGCAGACAACACCTGGTTCTTTGACCTGGTGGCGCGGATCGACCCCGGCCTGTCCGACGGCACCCTGCTCGTCAACGAGATCGCCACTGGCTGCGACAGCCCCGACGACATCGAGCCACGCGACGACAACAACCTCTCCGAGGCCGCGGTGACCGTGAGGGCACCCACGCTGGCGGTGAGCAAGGTCTACGAGACCACGGCCGGGCCACCCGCCTACGTGGGTGAGGTGGTCACCTACACGCTGACCGTCGAGAACACAGGCAGCGCCGCCGCGACTGGCGTGGTGGTGCACGACACCCTGCCCGCCGGCCTCACCTACCTCGACGGTGGCGACGCCTACGCCGGCGGCGATGTCACCTGGACGGTCGCCAGCATCGCGCCCGGCGCCACGGCGACGGTCTGGTTCCGCGCCACGATCGACGTCGCCGGCAGGATCACCAACGATACCTACCTCGCGGTCGGCAGCGACCAGGGCATCGGCAGCGCGCCCGGCGCGCCCGTCACCTTTGACGCCGTCGAGCCGCTCTTCCGCTTCTACCTGCCGCTCGTCTATCGCAACGACTGATCCACAGGTGGGTCGCACCTTGCCGGTGCGACCCACCTTGTAGGGGCGGGGTCCCCCCGCCCAGGTGGTGGGGCCGTAGCCGGCGGCCATCGTGGGCATGGACGTTTCAACGAACAGGGAGGTCATCGTGGACGATCGGCACTACCGGCGGGTCACGCGGCAGTTGTCTCTGATTGTCTTCGGCGCGAACGTCACCGGGGCGATCCTGGCAACCGTCTATTTCAATCTATCGACCGCTACCCTTGGCGACAGGAGCGACACGCCGACGGGACTCGTGGTCGTGGGGATTGGCGTCATCGCCGCCCTCCTCGTCCTCGGCAACTGGCTCACCGGGCGCATCACCGCGCCGCGCGATGATTGGTATCGCCGCGTCGGCGCTTGCGCTGCGACGGGCAAGGAGATAGAGCCTCCGTCGCCGCGCGTCCGCCAGCTTGCGCTCAACCTGCCCATCATCTCGGCCGGCATGTCCGCCGCCATGTGGCTCCTCGCCGGTCTCTTTTTCGGCGCTACGTCCGCAATCTCATCCGCCGGCAGCGGATCGGGCCTCTCCATAGAGTGGCGTACCTTTTTCGAGGTTTTTCTTGGCGGGGGTGTGCTGTCGGGGCTGGTCACCACCGCGCTGATCTACTTTGCTGCCGAGCGCGTGTGGCGCTCCGAGATCCCACTCTTTTTCCAGGACGCCAGCGTGTTCGACACACCTGCCTTTCGCCTCACTGTGCGCCGCCGCCTGCTCATCCTCCTCGCCCTGAGCACCATCCCCCTGCTCCTCCTTGCCGTCGTCGGCTATGGCCACGCGCAACGGATCGTCGCCGCACCCGATCCCGCCGCGCTGTTGCGCCCGCTGCTCAACATCCAGTTGTACATCGTCGGCATCGGCGTGTTGATGGCCGTCGCCCTGGCGCTCACCCTGGGCGCCTCACTGGCCGACGCGATCGAGGCGCTGCAGCGCCGCATGGCCCTGGTCAAGAACGGCGCGCTGGAGGGCCGGCTGCCCGTCACCTCGAACGACGAGCTGGGCGCGCTGGCCGAGGGGTTCAACGCCATGGTCGACGGCCTGGCGCGCGAGGAGGTGATCCGCCGCCTTTTTGGCCACTATGTCACGCCCCAGGTGGCCGAACATGCCATCGAGCACGGCGCCGATCTGCAGAGCGGCGAATATTGCCAGGCCACCGTCCTCTTTACCGACATTCGCGAGTTCACTACACTCACAGAGCGGATGGGGCCGGGGGCGCTGCTGGGGCTGCTCAACCGCTACTTTCAGACCATCTCGGCCGTCGTGGTCGAGCATGGCGGCCTCGTCACGCGCCTGGGCGGCGATAGCTTATTGGCCGTCTTTGGCACGCCCCTTAACCCGGCCCCCGACCACGCCCAGCGTGCCGTGCAGGCCGCCTGGGGGCTGCTGCCGGCCCTTGCCGCATTCAACCAGCGCCAGGTGCGCGACGGCGAGCCGACGGTGCGCGTGGGGGTGGGCGTGGCGACAGGACCAGTGCTGGCGGGGAACGTGGGCAGCCAGGACCGGCTGGAATATACCGTCCTGGGCAATGCCATCAACCTGGCCAGCCGGCTGGAGGGGATGACCAAGGAGCTGGCCGCCAAGATCCTGATCGATGAGGAGACGGCCCAAGCCGTGCGCGCCTGGGCGCCCCTGCGTGAGATCGGCGAGATCCAGGTGCGCGGCCGGGCGGAGCCGGTGCGGGTTTACGCGCTGGAAGAGTAGGGGCGGGAGCCTGCCCAGAGCGCAGCGAAGGGTCCCCCCGCCCAGCACGCTCAAGCCCCCGTCCCCGGGGGCGGCACGGGTCGGGCCTGGGCGCTATTGGGGATTCTTGCTGACCTTGATCGGCTGGCCGTCGTCGAGCCCGATGTAGTATTGGGACGTGACATAATCCTGGTAGGCGGCGAGATCTGTGGTGGTGGTGGTGTAGGTATAGTCGTCGCCCTGGAAGGTGACCGTGCCCTGGAAGGCGCGCTCAGTCCTGCCGCCCGAGGGCACAACTGGGCTGGCCCATTGGACCGAGGCGCCCGTTCCCTGCCGCGTCTCTTGTCCCACATTGACGATGGCGATCACGTCGCAGCCGCACCAGTTGGCCTGCTCATAGATCCGCTCATAGACGGTCACGTGGTCCCACACCTCGCACTCGGACAGGTAGACCTCGATCTCGTGCGTGGCGTCGTCAGGGTCGTCCACCCAGGTGGTATATTCCGTGTAGTGGCAGCTCGCCTTGTCCAGTTCCTCTTCCAGGACATAGTGCAGATTTTCGTCCCACCAATCGTCACCCCCGAGTGTCGTGACGATGAACTCTGTACCTCGCACCTCGTACACCTGCTGGTAGGTCTCTTCGTAATAGATGTTGTAGGCATACTCGTCGTACTCGTCGATGACCTGGTCGTGGTACTGCTGTGTTGGCTTCAGGATGCAGGTGGCGGGCTGGACGGTAGCCTGGGGGTCGCGGCGGCAATCCGTCTCCCACCGCTCCTCGTGCGCCACCTGCGGGCCCCAGATCTGGACCGTGGTGGTCCACTCGCCACGTGTCTGGCTGACAGGCACCCAGGTGTCGGCTTTTTTGACCCCGAGAGCAGTCGCCACGATCATGGCCAGCGCAAAGCAGGCAAAGGTGCCGATCAGCAGTCCCGCCACGATCTTGCCGTTGGCCGGCTTGCCCACCTGGCCTGTCGTGGACTGGGCGGACCCAGGTATCCCCTGGGCGTGCACTGCCGCCGGCCTGGGGGCGGGACGGGGTGCGGCCGGCTTGGGGGCTGCCGGCCCTGCTTGCGGCGCCGCTTCTTTCTTCCGCACGCGCCCCGTCTTCATCTTGAGCTCCTACCCCTCTCGCTGCCGGGGCCCGTGTTGCCAGGCCGGCGCACGCGCGAGCGCCGCTCGCGGATGCGGGGGCGAGTGAGCTGCTCTTCGGGCCGCAGGGTGCGCAGCCAGTCGTGAACCTGGGGCAGCGCATTGGCCCGCCGCGCCGCCCACAACACCTCGCGGATCTTGTGCGGCAGGGCCAGGCCGGGCAACTGGGAGGCGTCGCTGATGCCCACCTGCTCTGCCAGGCGCTGAAGCTGGTCAAAGCGCTCGACGTTCTGGCACGCATAGACGTAGGTCAGGTAAAAGTTGTCGGCTGGGGGTTGGGGCAGGGGCGGGTAGCTGGTGGGGAAACGAAAGTCGCGCAAAAAACGCGCCACCTCATCCAGCCGGCCCTCGTCTTGGAGCTGGCGCACCAGGATCTCGATCTTGCCTGCCTCGTCGGCCAGATCATAGAACCGGTGCCAGTCGACGTTGAGGGCAAAGCAGATGGTGTTAAAATCCTCGGCGCCCAGGCTCATACCCAGGAGCTGGTCGCGCAGGTCGGCGGCAGCGCCGGTCAGCGCCGGCCGCTCCAGGTCGGTGCCGCAGAAGGCGCATTCGCGGGCATAGTCGGCGTTCTGCGCGCCACAGGCGGGACACTGGATCATGGGCTTCTCCTTACCCGTCGCGGATGGTCAACAATCCGACGCCGACGTTGACGAACAGCTCGACCCGATCCTCGGCGCCATCCCAATCCTCGGTGATATAGTTGTCGCCCTGCCGCTCATAGCGCGCGGGCAGGTCGAGTGTGGTCAGGCCGCGATCAATCTGGAGGCGGACGGCGACACCGCGGGGGATGATCAGCTCGACATCGCCGACGCCGCCGCTGACACGCGCCGTATAGTCACCCCTGGCCGGGAAGGTAACCTCGATGCTGCCGGCGCCGGCGTTGACCACCAGATCGCGCAGGTCGAGATCTGCCAGGTCGAGCTCGGCACTGCCGGCGCCAAGGTCGACGTCGAGCGAGGTTCCAGCGTGCGGTGACAGGAGCAGATGCCAGTCGTCGCCCGCGTCGAGATCGAAGGAGCCTTCTTCATCCCCTGTCTGGTCGATGGTCAAGCGCACGGTGGATCCGTCGCGCACTACCTGCCAGGTCGGCTTTTCGCGCTCCACCCTGAGCACCCCTTCGATGAGCATGTCCGAGTCATCGAGTGCCCCAATCGTGAGATCACCGCCCGCCAGCCGCACGTCCAGCTCGGCGAGCTCGGCGCCATCGAGTGGTTCGTCGATGGTGATCGTCTGCCCCGAGTACTCTCGGGCCGAGTACTCTTGGGCGTTGCCGGCAAGACCCAGTTCGTCCACGCCGTCGACAGCGATCACATAGATCACTCCGCCAAGGATGGCCACTCCTGCGACGGCGACGATCAGGTTGCCGACGAGCGACCGGCCGCCGAGGAGCAGGTCGAGGCCGCCCAGGATCAGGAGCAGTGGCCACAACCGCAAGAGTGCCCACCAGTCGACATTGACGGCGCCCAAATTGTCGAGGAGGAAAAGTAGGCCGGCGGCGATGAGAATCAGGGGAAAAACAATGCCTGACCCGCCGCCGGTGCGGCGGCGGCGGGTGAGTGTGTCGTTTGTCATCGGTCGAGTGCCTCCGTTCTAGCGCAGGATGGTGACCTGGACCCTGCCGGCACCGGTATGGGCTTCGATGGTGGGGCCGCCGGTGCCGATGGAGCCCTGGACGTTGTGCATCGACACGCTGCCGTCGACGTCGAACCCGACGACGTCGACGTCGCCGATGCCGGTGGTGAGGTCAAGGTCGACGTTTGCACCGGGCGGAAGCGCGATGACGATCTCGCCGGCGCCCGTCTGCAGGGTGAGGTCATTGATGGGCTCGCCCTCATAGCGCACAGCCCCGGCGCCTGTGTCGAGGCGGCCACCGCCGGTGGCGTCTCTGGCGATCACCTCTCCGGCCCCAGTGTGCAGGTCGAGCTCGCCGGCAACGCCGGTGACGATCACCTGGCCGGCGCCGCTGTCGACGACGACCCGGGCATCGGCCGGCACCTCGATGTCCAAGTCGACGGCGCGGTTGCTGAAACGGGCGCTGGACAAGCTGGCGACGACGTGCACGCCGTTGTCAAGCTCGGTATACTCGATGCGGATGTTGTCCATGTCACCACGTCCCGGCGCACGGCGGGTGGCGACGACGCGGATGACGCCTGGCTCACCGGCGCGGATGGTGATCGCGCCGGCAAAATCGTCGACCTCGAGGGTGGGCTGGACGCCGACATCGAAGGTGCGCTCCATCCTGTCGGCGACGCGGGCGATGCCCAACTCGGGGCCGCCGACGTCGACCTGCCTGTCGGCGATGAAAAAGAATGCGGCGGCGGCTGCGGCGAGGATGCAGCAGCAGGCGAGCACAAGGATGATGCCAAGGATGATCCAGAGCGTCCGATTTCGGTTTGTTTCTCTCTCCATTTTCTCCTCCTCTCGTATCACCTCAATAATCTGGGGGATGTAGCGCGGATTGCCAATCCGCGCTACATCCCACCCCGACTTGATGAGATGATACCGCCTCTCATCTGATTGGTGCTGTGGGATGCGTGACGTATCTGATTGTTATATGGCTACATCGTGGCGATGTGCCGCGCTCTATACGCCGGAGCATGGTACCTGGTTGCACCCACATGGCGGATCATAGCATAACGGGGGCGGGAATGCAACTGGGGAGGGGATCGTGTCTGTTTCGCTGTGGGGCGGCGCGTTCCTACTCGGCAGGGTGGCGGTGGCGTGGGGTCAGGTGATCAGGTCGGGAGGGAGGTGCTCGGTGCGGTTCTGGTAGCAGACCCAGCGCTCATCGTCCTGGAAGCGGAGGGAGGTAATGCCGGTGTTGTCGATGAAGAACCAGAAACCAGGGCCCTCGGGGATGCCAAGGACGCTGTGCATCAGTTGGTTGTAAAAGCCGCCGTGGCTGATCACGGCGACGCGATCGTCGGTGTCGCCGTGGCGCTCGAGGAGGTCGTGCAGAAAGCGGTCGGCGCGGGCGCGGCGTACGTCATGGGCCTCAAAGGGGCGGTTCCACCATCCCTCCTCGCCAAGCGCGTCGGGCAAGACGAGGCTGGGGTAGTGCTCTTTAAAATAGGCGCGGTTGTGGCCAGGGAGGCCGATCAGCTCGCCTGTCTCCGGGTCGTGGTAGTGGATGCCGCCTGTCTCGTGCACGTCGGGCCATGCCACCAGGGGCATGCCGATGGCATGGGCTACGATCAGGCCCGTCGCCACAGCGCGGACCATGAGGCTGCAGTAGAGGTGGGTGATGTGAAAGCCGGTCAGATCCTTGCAGTCGTGGATAATCGGGTCGGTGCGCTCTCGCGGGCGCGCCTGGGGGCGCGCCAGAAAGGTGGCGAGGCGCTCAGCCTGTTGGATGCCCAGGTCGGTCAGCTCCGGGTCTTCGCTGCGGTGCGCGATCGGTCCGCCCTTTGCCCAGAGCTGGTTGTTCGCCGATTGTGCGTGGCGGATAAAGTAAAACTGCATCAGCACTCCCCCTCAAAGGTACAAGATACGAGTGACAAGGAACAGGCAATTTATGATAGCACAAAATGGCCAGGATGTCAGACTCGATCTGGCCCGGTGTCGCGTGCGCGCCGGGTGGCTGGCATTCAAGTCGGGGCGTCTCAGCCCGGTGTCTTGGGCGCCAGATTGGACCTTCCACATCTTTTGCGGTATAATCACCCCATACCAGAACAAGGGAGATCAAGATGCTCAAGTACGTCGTCCGCCGGCTGCTCCTCCTGCCGGTGATGCTGTTCATCGTCACCCTGATCCTCTTTCTCCTCATCCTGCGCCTGCCCGTCGACCAGCGGGTGATGATCTATATCCCCACCTTCAACCCACACATCACGGGTGAGGAGTTTGAGCGGCTGGTGAACATGCAGATCGAGCGCTACGGCCTCGACGACCCGGTGCCGGTGCAGTACGTGCGCTGGATGGAGCAGATGGTGGTCGGCGAGTGGGGCTACTCGCCCACCTGGCGGCAGACGGTGCTAGACGGGATCCGCCAGCGGCTGCCGGCGACGCTCGAGCTGGCGCTCTACGCCATGGTGCCGGCGATCGCGCTGTCGATCGTCGCGGGCACCAGCGCCGCGCGCGGAGTGATGGGCCACGCGCGCAGCCGCCTTCCCGACCACGCCATCCGCGCGGCGTCGTTCGTGGCGTGGGCGTTTCCACCCTTTATTCTGGCGCTGCTGCTGCTCAACGTGTTCTATGGGTGGCTGGGCTGGTTCCCACCCGAGCGCCTGAGCCTGTGGGCCACCCCCGTCGTCGACTCGGCCGGCTTTCACGCGGTGACCGGGCTGCTGACCGTGGATGCGCTGCTGAACGGCGAGTTCCGTATCTTTTTCGATGCCCTGCGCCATCTGGCGCTGCCGGCATTTACGCTCGCCCTCACAGAGTGGGCGCTCCTCACGCGCATCATGCGCTCGTCGCTCCTCGGCGTGCTGCGCCAGGACTATATCAACACGGCGCGCGCCAAGGGCCTGCCCGAGGGGGCGGTGGTCCGCCGCCACGCGCGGCGCAACGCCATCCTGCCGGTGATCTCGGCAGGCGGCGTCGCGACGTCGACGCTGATCACCGGCATCGTCGTCGTCGAGGCGATTTTCAGCTTTAACGGCGTCGGGCGCTGGGCCGTGCGCGGCATCATGAACACCGACGTGCCGGTCGCGGTCGGCTTTGCCCTGCTCAGCTGCGGCATCACCATCCTGGCCAGCCTCCTGGCCGACATCCTGTACGCCGTCGCGGATCCGCGCGTGCGTCTCTTCTGAGGGGGAAACCAATGACGTGGAAGAGGTTCTCGCGGCCGTCGCTGATCATCGGTGTTTTGATCGTCCTGGCCCTCGCAGCCGTCGCGTTGGCGGCGCCGCGCATCGCCCCGGTGCCGGTGGGCGAGTCGTCAGGCATCATCCCGCGCTACGGATTTAGCCCGTCACCCACCCCGCCGAGCGCCGAGCATCCGTTGGGGCTGATGCCCAAGCAGTACGACGTGTTCTATGGCGTGGTGTGGGGCACGCGGCGTGCCTTTGCGGCCGGCCTGGCGGTGACGGCTGCACGCGTCGTCCTCGGCGCGATCCTCGGCCTGGTGGCGGGCTACCGCGGCGGCTGGCTCGATGCGGCGCTGATGCGCGTCACCGACGGGTTTCTCTCTTTTCCGATCGTGGCTGCGGCGATGGTCATGGTGTCGCTCTATGGCGTCGAGATCTATATCAACCCACAGGGCGTGCCGCACCTGATGCCGGCGCGCCAGGAGTCGATCGTCCTCGGCACACTGGTCGTCTTTGGTTGGATGCAGTACGCGCGCCTGATCCGCGGCAACGTGCTGGCCGAGCGCGAGCGGGAGTACATCGTGGCGGCGCGTGCAGGCGGGGTGCGGCCGGCGCGCCTCCTCTTTCGCCACCTGCTGCCCAACGCGACGCAGGGGCTGTTTGTAATGGCCGCGTCCGACATCGGCGGCGTGGTCGTGCTGCTCGCCACCTTTGCCTTCATCGGCCTCTTCACCTCGCCCTTTGGCTTCATGGAGGCCGACTGGGGGCAGATGCTGGCCGCCGCGCGCGACTGGGTCGTCGGCGGCGGTGCGGCGGGCGCATTCGAGTACTGGTACCTCTATGTGCCGGTGAGCGCGGCGATCGTCCTCTTTTCCGTGGGGTGGAACCTGATCGGCGATGGCCTGCGGGATGCGTTCGATCCGCAGATGAGGGGAGGCTAGCCGTCAAGTCTCGTGCCGGTTGCCGGGCCCGCGACCTGAATCACTGAGACACTGACCGGCACTGAGGACACTGATCGGTGTGTTCAGGTTGATCAGTGTCCTCAGTGACTCGCTTGCCTAGCACCAATATCGTTCAAATAAGCTCCCAGGCCCATCTCGGGCCGCCCCCGGGGCCGGGGGCTTGAGTCTTATTTGAACGGTATTGTGCCTAGTGCCTCCTGGCGACGATGGGCAGGAAGACCCGGTGGACGCCGACGTACAGGGTGATCTGATCTTCGGTGGTGTTGTCGTCACTGTCGGTGGCGACGAGGGTGACAGTGTACTGGCCGACGTCCAGGCCGCGCACGGCCTGCTCCTTACCGGTGCCCAGGCTGGTGCCGTCCAGGAACCACTCCAGGGCTTCGCCCGGGATGGTTCCATCCTCGGCGTCGATCGCATGGCCCACCAGCAGGATCTGGGTGCCGGTGGGGTGAACAGAGGCGTCGATCGGCAGGGTGATGTGGACGTCGGGCGGGTGCCCTGCCACCTCGAAGGTGCCGTCTGAGGTGTCGGTGCCGGTGTTCACGCCGTCGGTGGCGATGACGCGCACCAGGGCCGCGTCGCTGCCGGGGATGAATCCCAGGTCCGGCAGCACGAGCGTGGTGGAGTAATAGTTCGTAGCCAGCGGCTGCCACGTCGCCCCGGCGTCGGGGCTGTATTGGACGGTGAAGAGCAGGTCATCCCCATCGGGGTCGTCCGCCAGCCAGGTAATGGTCATCTCCCCGGCAAAGCTCTCGCCGCCGTTGGGGCTGACCACCTCGACCTCGGGCGGGGAGGGGCTGACTTCGCGGCGTGCCAGCTCGGTGCTGCCCTCGGCCAGGACGATGTAGGCCGTGTCGGGGTGGAATGGGAGCACCAGGTTGAAGGGGCGGGTGTCGTCGACCGGGTCGCCCGGGTCAGGCAGCTCGAAGGGCAGGGAGTAGAGAGTCGCCTCGCCGGCGTCGAGGAGTTTCAGGGTGTACTCCTGGTCTGGGGCGACCTCGATGCGGGAAGCGAGCCGGGCGAGCTTTTCCGCTTTTACCAGCCCGAACCCCAGCCAGTAGGCGGGCTCGATCATGGCGGTGCCCTCGGTGGGGGTGACGACGCCACTGACCGCCAGCGCCCACTGGGCCGACGTCACCTCCAGGGCGAGAGGCGAGAGCTCGATCGAGGTATCTGCCTGGGCGCTGGGCAGGTCGTTATAAATCGCGCGGTAGGTATAGTCCGAGATCCACTGCGGCTTGTCGTCCCAGTGGGAATAGGTCATCAGGTCGGCGGCGCTCGTGGGCGGGATGATGGCCTGTTCGGGGAGGTAGAAGCCATAGTAGCCCTCGGGGCTGTTGGGCGCGATGTCGCACGTGTTGTAGGGGTAGCCGGGGTCGATATTATCGGGGCCACCGGGTGGGCAGTCGACGTGCCTGCGCCCGCGGTTGTGGCCGAGCTCGTGGGAGAGGATGTGGCCGCCGGCGGGGATGAACCAGTCGGGGGCAGTGCCGCCCAGGATGGCGGGATCGACGTGCATCACGCCCATGGCCTCGTCGCCGGGCCGGTAGCCGAGGCCATACCAGGAGGTTTCTGAGGGGTGGACCATGCCATAGTAGTGGGAGTCGTTGTTACACTCGCTCGGATCGTCGGTCCACAGGTTGTACCACCACAGCCTGGACAGAACCCACGAGCCATCATCGGGCACCTCGTACGGCCCGCCGCAGGGGTAGGGGAAGGGACCCCACCAGCACGTCTCTATCTCTTCGATCATGCCGCCCTCGTAGATGAGGATCTCGGGCACGGGATAGATCGCCTCCAGAAACTCGACGATCTCCCAGAAGCCGGCATCCGAGATCGAAGCCGTGGTGGGAGAGGTGCGGACGCGCACCATGTCGACGCACAGCGGGTCCTTGTGGTTGAAGGTGCGGGTCAGGCTGAAGCTGTTGTTGTCGACGTCCGTCTCGGGGATGATGCCCCCGGGGTTGATCTCGGCGCGCAGGGTGACGGTGCCCGAGCGCCAGCTCGGCGGCAGCCAGAAGTTAAAGCTCTGCGACAGGACGCCACGGTTGTAGCCGGACATGTGCACAAAGATGTTGGGATCGACGGCACTGATCGGAGAGCCGGGCAGGTCCGCGCCGCCGCGGGAGCCGTGCAGCACGGCGGTCACGTTGGCCGTGTCGGCGATGTCGACCGCCGGGTAGGCGCGCACGAAGGTGGTCTTGTCCTGAACGAGCGGCACACCGTTGGCCAGGTTCTGGATGCCCTGGGTGATCTCGAGGGCGTCGATGGTCAGGTCGACGGCGACCGCCCCGGCGTCGAGTGGCAGGCGCCAGATGCCGTCGCCATCACCCCAGTAGACGTGGGTGGCCGACAGGTTGACGCCGCCCGGGCCCCACAGGCCGAGCGCAAGGTCCTCGACGCTGCCGCCGCCCTTGGCGACGCGGCGCAGCCGCCCGGTCGACGTGCCGGTGGTGTCGGTCCAATAGACATCCGTGTCGTTCACGGCGATGGAGCCACCCAGGTAGTCGAGCTCGGCAGGGGCCAGGTCGAGGATGGTCCCCCCGGTCTTGGCGACGCGGCGCACCATGCCGCCATCCTGCTCTGTCCAGTAGACGTACGACGCGTCGACGGCGATGCCCCGGGGATCGCCCAGGGTGCCACCCGACAGGATCGTGTCCACCGTGCCGCCGGCCTTGGGGACGCGCCGGATGGCGTCGGGATCGACCAGGCTCCACTCGGTCCAGTAGACGTGGGTGTCGTCGACGGCAAGCATGGTGCTGTTGTAGCCGGCGGCGAGGGTGACCACGGCCCCGCCCGCCTTGGGCGCACGCTGAATGCCGTCGTCGTCGCCAAAGTAGACGTAGGTGTCGTCGACCACGAGCGCGCGGTGGTAGATTAGATTGCGGCCCGCGGCGACGGTGGTGGGCGTGCCGCCGCCGGCGGGCAAACGCCGCACCTCGTCTGAACCCCAGTCGGTCCAGTAGACGTGGGTGTCGTCGGCGACGACGATGGCCGGGCCGCTTTCACAGTCGGACAGGAGGGTGGTCTCCACGCGGGTGGTGAGGTTGACCGATCTGACCCTGCCGGGTGGGGAGCAGAATTCTCCGGCCAGGTTGGTCCAAAAGACGTACCCGGCGCCGAATGCCACGTCAAAGGGATCGGCGGTCGACAGGCGCTCGGGGGGCTGCATGACGGCGCTCGGGGCGGTGTCGAGTGGCACGCGCGGCGAGGCGGCGGCGGACGAGAGCATCGGTGTGGCCAACAACACGGCCACCAGCAAAAGTTGGACAGATCGTTCGCGGACAAGCATCTCGTTTCTCCTTTTAATGAGGCCGGCGAGACGGGGCCGTGACCTCTGGCGGGGCCGCACAGGGCAGTCCCAGAGACAGCCGTTGCTCCAGGGGTCTTGGCGTAGGCATCCCCTCCTTTCTGTCTGCTTGCACCCTCGTGACGAGGGCTCTTTCTTCCCACGAGGTGGCGTGTTTCAACCGTTGTAGGGCAACCACGGATCGACGATGCAGTGCAATGGGTGAAGGTCGGATGTTGCAGGATGATTCGGAGTTGGATCGCTTCGGCGCGACGATAACAGTATACCGTGGGCGGGGCGAAATGTCAATAGGCCAAGAACCTCTTCCCTGGCTGTGAAGCGCACCTCACCGCTCTGGCGCGGACGCTGTTACGGGGTATCAGGCATTCCCCCAAGGCGTAGAATTGCCCGATCCGGCAGTAGGCCCCGTGGCCCATTGCCGCGCAGCAGCAGGGCGGGTATAATGATCCTGCCATGATCGGACGTATTCTCGGCAACCGCTACGAGCTGATTCGCGAGTTGGGCAGTGGGGGGATGGCGTGGGTCTACCTGGCCGACGACACCCTCCTTGTCCAGGACAAGGGGGACGTCACCGGCAACCACACCCACGTGGCCGTCAAGATCCTATACCCCCAGCTCTCCCACGATCCCGGCTTTTTGCACCGCTTCCTCCAAGAGGCGCGCCTGCTGGTGAGCCTGGGCGAGGAGGAGGCTGGCACTGCCAAAGAGAGCCCGATCGTGCCCGTGCTCGACTATGGCGCAGACCGCGATACCCACTACCTGGTCATGGCCTATGTGCCGGGACGCGACCTGAGGCAGGTGCTCGAAGAGGAGGGGCCGCTCGACTGGCGGCGTGCGCTCGACATCACACGCCAGGTGGCTGCTGCCCTGGAGCGCGCCGACAGGCACGGGGTGGTCCACCGGGACGTCAAGCCGGGCAACATCATGCTCCTGCCGGGGGACAGGGTGCGCGTGCTCGACTTTGGCGTGGCGCGTGCGCGCACGTCACCCACCCTCACCCATTCGGGGTTCGTCGGCTCGCCCTATTATGTGGCGCCGGAGCAGGCGATGGGCAATGCAGTCGACATCCGCGCCGATCTCTACTCCCTGGGCGTCGTGCTGTACGAGATGGTATGCGGGCGCTTGCCCTTCGAGTCGGACACGCCGTGGCTGGTGGTGAATCATCACATTGCGACGGCGCCCCCGCCCCCGGCCGAGGTGTGCCCTGGCCTGTCGCCAGCGGTGTCGCGCCTGGTGCTGCGTGCCCTCGCCAAGCGCCCCGACGACCGCTTCCAGACGCCGGGCGAGCTGGTGCGCGCCGTCGACGTCGTGCTGGCGGGAGGCGATCCCTCGGCGGTGTGGGGGGCGGTGACGCCGGCGGTGACCCTCACCACGTCACAGACGGGGGTCAGGCCGCCGGCCCCCTTTCTCGATGCCCTCTACGCGCAGGGTCAGCAAGCAGAGGCCAGGGAGGCGTGGGCAGAGGCGGTCGACGTGTTCGGCCAGGTGCTCAAGTTCGACGCGCGCTACCGCGACGTGGTCGAACGGCTGGCCGAGGCGGGCAGGCAGGCGCGCCTGGCAGCGCTCTATGCCGCCGCGACCGAGGCACTGGAGACAGGGCTCGCCGATGAGGCGCACACGCTGCTCGACGAGATCGACACCATCTCCCCGAGTTACAAGGACGTCGCCGCGCTGCGCCTCGCGCTGGTGCCGCACTCGGCACCCGGCCCTGGTCCCAAGTCCGCAGGCAGGGCACCCGCCCGAGGGGTACTCGGGTCCGCAGAGGCGCACCGTGCAGCCCGGCGGGCACGATGGTCCGGTCGCAGCATAGTGCCGGCCGCAGCCATGCTCCTCCTGGCGTGCGCCGTGCTCGTCGCCTGGGGCCTGGGGAGCGCACTCTTTTCCCCACCACGCACCCAGCCTGCCATCGCCGAAGCCTTGCCCACGGGCACGTTCGTATCTGGCGCCCCGACCCGGCCGCCGTCTCGGACGCCTGTCTCACTGCCACCTTCTCACCCCACGGTCACGCTGGCCATGCGCACGACGCAGCCGGCGGCCACGGAACCCGCCGCGGCGTATGCCGCTACCCCACGGCCCGCGGCGACGGGGCACGAAGGTGCCTGGCAGCCGTTTAGGAGCGGGAACGGCGACGCCAACTCGCCGCCTGCCACCGGCACCGTCAGTGTATCCCCTGCTGCCGCCGGGGATGTCACGGGCACTGACCCACTGCTCATCCTGCCCCCTGCCACCGCTACACCTGTCGGCGCGCCCACACCTGTCGGCGCGCCCACTACCGCCGGGGGTTGGATTGCCTTCGCCCGTTTTGATGAGGTGCGGCGCACGTACGACGTGCACGCCTGCCGGCCTGACGGCAGTGACTGTCACCTGGTGATCACCAGCGCCAGCCAGCCCGCCTACGTGCCCGGCAGCGGCCTGCTGGCCGTCCATTCGTGGCGGCCCGACGACAAGGGGCTGGTCGTGGTCGACGCGGCAGGGAGTGGGGATGCCACGGGGAGTGGGCGCGTGCTGTGGGCGATCACTAGCCAGATTGAGGCGGCACGCCCGGCCGTCGACGCGCGAGGGTGGGCCGTGTACCACGCGCGCGACGAGGCCGACCGCCAGCCTCGTCTCTGGATTGGAGACGGTGGCGGGCCGGCGCCGCTCCTTTCCGGGGCGGCGGTGTTGACAGGCCGGGCGCCGGCATGGGCGCCGGGTGGCCGGATCGTTTACGCCGGGTGCGCCGGCGACGCATGTGGCATCTTGATCGTGGATGTCGATGGCGGCGCGCCCCGCCAGATCGTGGCCGGCGGGTCCGAGACTTCGCCCGAGGTATCGCCCGACGGCGCGCACGTGGCCTTTATGTCGCACCGCGACGACAATTGGGAGGTGTACGTCGCGCCGCTAGCCGGCGGCACGCAGTCCTGGCGGATCACCACCCACCCCGCCAATGATGGCCTGCCAGCCTGGTCGCCTGATGGTCGCTGGCTTGCTTTCGTGTCGGACCGTGGTGGGGAGTGGGCCGTGTGGGCCGTGCCGGTGGAGGCTGGACAGCCCAACGATCGAGGGGGACTCGGGTCCGCCTCCCCAACGCGCCTTTTCCCCATTGGGGGTTCCCTCGACGGCCAGGTTGAGGGCGCTGCCGTGCACGAGCTCCACGGGTGGGTCGAAGAGCGGATCTCGTGGGGGCAGGACTTCTAAGATTTCTCAGAAAAGGTGTTGGCGCTCCCGAGATGCCTCTTTCAGGCGCGCCTGTAGCTCCTTCTCAATATCCAACATCTGGATCGAGCCGAGGTAGACCGCGCTCTCGGGATGGGTCATGTCGCGCAGCACCGACATCACTACCGACACCTCGCGCATCTTTTGCTCCATCAGCCTGGCCACGCGCGCCGTCGTGTCGTGCCCTGTCGGGTCGGCGCGCAGCAGGTCGATGGCGCTCATCATCGCCTGCAGGGGGTTGTTTAAATAGTGTGACAACGTCACGATCGTATCCTGCAGTGTCTGTGTTGCCACGGTCTCTTGCACCGCCGCGTGCAGGCGCGCATTCTCCAGAGCGATCGTCACAAATGCAGCGGTGCCGCGCAGCAGCTCCAGGTCCTCGTCGTCGAACGCGCCATACACGCCTGGCCGGCGGTTGTCCAGTTTGTTGATCGCCTCAATGGCGCCCACCACGCCCTGCGGCGCCAGCAGTGGCACACACAGGATCGAGCGCGTGCGAAAGCCACTCTCCGCGTCGATCTCGGGGTTGAAGCGTGGATCGCCCGCCACGTCGTTCACGCACAGCGCCTCGCCGCGCGTCACCACCCACCCGGCTACCCCCCTGTCGCGCGGCATGCGAAAGGTACCGGCCTCGGCCACTTGATCGCCCAGGATGATATCGAACACCAGCTCGTCGCGCTCGTCGTCGCACAGCAACAGCGTCGCACTCTCGACCCCCAGGCTCTCTCTGACGCTTTGCACGAGTGTACGCATAATCTCTTTTTGGCCCAGGCACCCTGCGATCATCTGCGCGACCCGGTTTACCGTTGCCAGTTGTTCCGCCTGGCGTGTCGACGCTTCGTAAAGCTGCGCGTTGCGCCGCACGGCCCCTGCCAGCTCTTTCATGCCCTGCTTTAGCTTCTGATTCGCTGCGTGTAGCTCGATCACCAGCCGCTCCCGGTCGCGGCGCAGCCGCCCCTCTTCGAGCGCCCAGTCGACTGCTACGAGAAGCTGGTTGATGTCGAATGGCTTGGCGATATAATCCTTGACACCCAGGCGAAATGCGTCCACCGCCACCTGCTCAGAGCCGTAGAGCGTCATCAGAATGACTGGCGACCGCGACTCGCTGCGGTGCAGTGCCTCGAGTACCTCGATGCCCGTCATGTCGGGCATGTGCACGTCGAGGAGGATGAGGTCGGGCTGTTCCTCAATCGCGTGTGCCAGCCCCACCCGTCCGCTCGTCGCGCTGGACACTGCATAGCCCATCGGCTCCAGCAGGTCGAGGAGTAAGTCGATGATTTCGATCTTGTCGTCGATGATCAGGATCCGCTCACCGGCCATCGTGCCCCCTTCTCCTGCCCGTGTCCCCCCCTCTGTGGGTGGCAGAAGCCAAGCCACCGCCAATCACTGCTCTTGCCTTTTCACTCTGTTGGGGCCTCCCCGTCCGTGGCGGCGGCGTCGTTTTCATGATCCTCGATCCACGATGCGTCCAGCAGCCCCAGGGCAATCGCCTGCTCCAGATCGAATGTTTGTGTCTCCTGGGGCGGCTTCTCATCTGCCCCGCTGCTGTCCGCCGGCGATCCCGTTTTCTCCTGGCCGTGGCCCTTTGGCTCTGCTGCTCTGCGCGGCGGCGCTGGCTCCCGGCTGGACGTGCCCGACCGTATCTCTCGAGACGGCGGCGCTGGCTTGCTCTCCCGGCGAAGTGGCTCTGGCTGTGTCACGCGCGGTGGCGTGACCGGCTTTTCTGGCATGGGCGGCTGCGGCGCCCCCCGGTGCAGGGGCGCGGCCATGTCACCGGCTTGCCCGCCAAAGGCCTGGTCCATGCTGTTGCTGAGCAGCGATCCAAAATCCGCGTCGAGCATCTTGCCGCCCTCCACTGTGCTGGCGCGGCGCATCAGCTTTTGCAGCTCGCCCAGTGCGCGCCGCACATAAAGCCACACCATGCCCAGCCGGCTGCTCTGGGTGCGCTTTTCAAAGAGGAGGACCAGGAAAAAGTCGGTGCCGACATTCGACGAGTAAATGTCATAGTGTGCGCCCTCGTGGTAGTTCAGCGTTACCGCGTCGTTGTCTTGGAGATAGCGCGCCAGCTCGAAAGAGGTGGCAAAGCTGCCGCCGATGAGCGAGACCAGCATGGACGGATCGAGGCTGCCTGTCTCACCTACCTGGGCGATGACGCGCCCCGAGACGTCGGCGAGCAGAATGCACTGTGCGTCAAGCTCGAATAGCAGGCCCGACAGGCGCTCGGCAATCGCGTCGAACTGCGTGTCCGACAGCACCAGGATGTCGCGCCCAGGTGCCCGCGCCGGGGCCAGGGCCTGGCGGATCGCGGCGAGCAACTCCTCCACCTGGAATGGCTTGTTCAGATAGCGGCAGGCGCCGATCTGGTAGGATTGCATCTCGATCCGGTCGTCACCATAGCCTGTAATCAGGATCATGCGCGTGCGTGGGTGGCGCTCGCGCACGCGGCGCATCAGCTCCAGCCCGTCGATGCCTGGCATGCGCAGGTCGGTGATGAGCATGTCGAACGGCTGCCTGCTCATCAACGCCAATGCCTCGCGTGCCGAGTGTGCTGTCTCCACGCCATATTCGGGCGCCAGCTCGATCAGGCTCAGCCTTAAAAAGCTCGCGACGCTCTCTTCATCATCTACGACAAGAATTCGGTTCTTGGTCACTTCTTCTCATCCTCTCCCAACGGGCACAGGCAGAAGCACGACACATCATGGGGTAGAGAGGGTGTGGGCATGGTACGCCACCTGGCATGGCTGCCCCGCCGCCACGTGCAGCGTGCACGCCTCGAGATCCATGATCAACGAGGCGCGCGTGGTGGTGTGCTCCAGCCGGCTGGCGGCAGGGTCCCCGTGACGGCAGATGGCGAGTGGGCCGTACGCGTGATCTGACAGGATCGCCTTGAAGGTGTCGACAGAGTGGCTGCCAGCCGAGGCGGCCATCAGGCGCCGGGCGCGGGCGGCGCGCACGAGGGTGCTCGGCGAGATGGCGACCCCCACGTCGCCGTCGCGCAGGCGCGGGCTCTCAAAGTGATTGGTGTGCGCCAGCCAGCCATCATCGGCATAGAGAAAATCGGCGCGTTGCGGCGTCAGCTCCAGGTCGATGATGTCGCCGGCCTTGTGCGCCAGGAGCACATTGGCCGACCCGGCGCGCGGCAGGCTGTAGGCATGGTGCACGGCCCTGTCGAGCCCGGCCGACTCGAGCATCAGGCGCAAGAGGACGTGCACCGGCATACCGCCCGAGGGGGCCGTGCCGGGTATTCCTCGGCCTGGGTACTCGGATTTGGGTCCGCCAGCAGCTCCAGGTGGGTCGGCGTGGGCCAAAAAGTTGAGGCACACGCCGAGGCCCGCGCTGTTCAGGCCGATCTTGCCTACTTGGCCGGCTTCGGCCAGCGTCAGCACCTGCAACCCGCCGGGCAGATGCAGGTGCAGCAGCACGGGATCGGGCCGCACGGCCGTGTGCCAGTCCCAATTCTGGCCGAGGAGCGTGCCGCCGTGCCGCGTTGCACCGGGCGTGGCGGCGAGCGACGTACACTCGCCCTGATTGCTGCCCAGGGTGCCCATCAGCTCCGAGCGGGCATTGATCAGGAGCACCTGGTCGAGGGGGCAACCGGCCCCATCGGCGATGCCGCGCATCTCTTCGAGCAGCGCGGGTGCATGGGTGGCGAGGGCCGGCTCAAAGCTACGCGCCGCTGCCAGCGCCTCGCCGGCCGTCAACCCTCGGTGCGCCTCGCCGGCGAGGCGCATCAACTCCAGGTAGACGGCGACATTCTCGTGGATGGCACCGGCCGCGCGGGCGCCAACCTCGCGCCCGCGCTGGAACGGTGTCCCCGAGACCTCGATCAGATCGAACACGTTCTTGCCCCCCCCCAGTGCTTGGGGCTCACGCGTGCTTGACGGCGCTCACCGCGTCGGCAAAGATCTCGATCGTCTCGGCGATGGCCTGGTCGTCGTGGGCGGCGCACAGGAACCATGGCTCGCGCGCGTCGGGGTCGGGAATGACGCCGCGCTCGACAAGCTCCATCGCCAGATGCTCGTAGAGATCGGCGTCGTGGCGCGCAAAGGCGCGAAAATCGTGCGGCGGCCCCTCCTCTGTCAGGACGATGCCAAACATCCCGCCCGGTCCCTGGATCTGGTGCGCAATGCCTGCATCTTCCAGGATCTCGGACAGGCCGGCTTTGAGCTTGTCACCCTGGGCGTTGATGCCCGCCAGTACCTGCCCATCCTCGAGGATCTCGAGCGTCGCGTCGGCCGCGGCCACCGCCGTGACATTCGCGCAGTAGGTGCCACCGTGCGCCACGCCGGCGCCGATGCGCCCCATGATCTCGGCCTTGCCCCCGAGCGCGGCGAGGGGGAAGCCATTTGCCATCGCCTTGGCGTACGTCACCAGGTCGGCCGTGATGCCGAACAGCTCCTGCGCCCCGCCCGGCGCGACGCGAAAGCCGGTTTTCACCTCGTCAAAGATGAGGACGATGCCATACTCGTCGCACCGTTGGCGCAGCAGCTCCAGCCAACCCTCTTTGGGGCCGATGCTCGCGGCGTTGCCCAGGATCGGCTCGACAATGATCGCCGCCACCTGCTCCCACTCGCGGCGCAGCGTATCGTCGAGCACCTCGAAATCGTTAAAGGGCAACGCCAGGATCAGGTCGCCGATGGTGGCCGGGATGCCCTGTGATTGCTGGAAGGGCACCGGCCTGTCGCGCGGGCCGAGCATGTCGGGCTCGGCCGAGGCGGTCGACCAGAGCAGGTAATCGTGCATGCCGTGGTACTGGCCTTCGAACTTGACCAGCTTTTCGCGCCCGGTGTAGGCGCGCGCCAGCCGCACGGCGTGCATCGTCGCCTCTGTGCCCGAGTTGGCATAGCGCACCATGTCGACGCCGGGGCACATGCGCACGATCCGTTCGGCGACGCGCACCTCTAGCTCGGTGAGCGCGGCAAACACAGTGCCACCTGCGATCGCCTCGCGCACGCGCTCAGTCACCACCGGGTGGGCGTGGCCCAGGATCATGGGGCCAAAACCGAGGCGGTAGTCGATGTAGCGCACCCCGTCAGGGTCCCAGTAGTAGCACCCCTCACCGCGGGCAACCACGGGCGACGTCGTCGGACTCCAGTAGCGAAAGTTGGACGAGGCGCCGAGCGGCATCACCCGGGCGGCTGCGTCGCGCAAGGCCTGGCTCTTTTCGTAGCTTCGTTGGGTCATTCCTTCCTCCATTGATAGCAATGTTTGAACGTTTTCACGCCATGGTTCCTGTTTCCACAATCTCTTCGTGCACGACAATCCCGCGCCGTGCCAGCTCTTGGAAAAAAGGCCCGCTGGGGAAGGCGAGCTCGGGGGGGAGGACGCCGGCGCGCTCCACCTGGCCGCGGGCGATCATCTGCGCGGCGATCGACAGGGGAATGCCGACGTTCTTGAAATAGGCGCTCGGGCCGCCCCACACGTCCTGCGGTGGGTGCTCGTTGCGATAGGTGCAGGTCACCTGCCTGCCGGCGCGCCCACTACCGTCGGCGCGCGTGCCCGTCACCTCGACGACGAGGCCATAGGCCCACACCGGGTTCTCTTTCGACGACGGTGCCGCCCACAACAGGTCACGGCACGCCTCGAACGAGGTCATCTCCTGGCCGCCCACCTGCACCGGCGTGGCCGACAGCAGGCCAGCGTCCATCAGCGTGCCCATCAGGCGCATCACGTGCGGCGGGAAGCAACCGCGCACGGTGGCGCGCTTGAGGCTCGGGATCGAAGCGGGCAGGCTGTACACCTCGTCGTGGGGCACCAGGTAGACGGTCTGCTCGCCGATCTGGTCGTGAAAGCGCACCCGCTTGCCGCCGGCCATCGGCGGCGCGGCGTGCCAGGTGCCATCCTCATAGTAGGTCTCGTCGCGCTCCTCCGTGGCCGGGTCGAACTCCCAGAGCGTGGTGGTGAGCAGGCCGGGTGCCGGCGCCAGGCAGCGAAAGGCGGCGAAATGAAGGTCGGCGCTGTCCACCTGGTCGAGCAGCTCCAGCGCCCGGCGGACCATCATGTTGGTGATGCCGGGCGTGGCGCCGGCGCCGGGCACAAAGGTGATGCCCTTGCGCCGCGCCTCGGCGTCGAGGGCGAACTGTGGGTCCTCTGACGACAGGTCGCAGCCGGGCACGCCCACCTGGACGCAGGCGCGGGTGACCGGCAGGTCAAACTTGAAGGGCAGGCCGTTCATCACCACGTCGTAGCGTGGGAACGCGCGCAGCAGGGCGTCATAATCGCTCGCGTCGAGCCGGATCGCCTTCAACCTCTCGTCGCCGATCTCGTCCAACAGCCGCTGGGCTGCCTCCAGGTCGAAATCGGCCACGACGATCTCGTCAAACTCGCCAAACTCGGCCAGGTCGCGCGTCGCCTCTCGCGCCACGGCGCCTGCGCCGCCAAGGGCCAGGATACGCATGGGTGTGTCTCCTTTCTCCAGCGGGGTAGATTGGCCAGGTGCACCTGGTCAATCTACCAATCTACCAGATCGATCAGACCAAGTTCTTCCATTCGCTCCCGCGTCGGCACACCGTCGTCGGTCCAGCCGCGCAGCGCGTAGAGCTCGTCGAGCATCGCGTCCAGGTCGGGCAGGATGCCGGCGGCGGAGCCGGTGGGGCGGGGCTCGTGCAGAAAGCGGCGCGGTAACGTGTCGTCGGCGCGGGTCATGCCCAGGCGGCGGTTGATCAGGCGCTTCAGGTTGTGCAGCCGCTCGCCGATCGACAGCACGTCGCCGGCGGTCCAGCCCCAGTCGAGGGCGGCGTTCACCAGGTCGGCCACGTGCTGCGGCGCCACGCTCCCCTTGGCGATGAATTTGCAGATCCCGAGTGGGTTGTAGGCCGCGAAATAGTTCTGAAGATCGTACGCCACCTTGCCCTTGCCCGTGCTGTCGAGGCGGTCCCATTCTTCCATGTCGTACCACCCGGGGAAGCGGCTGCCGTAGCCAATCCAGTAGCTGAGCGCCTCCAGGTGGCAGGCGCCGCG